>JBGTCS010000416.1:0-6937 GCA_041748715.1 Pyrinomonadaceae bacterium
AAAAAGACCGTCCGGATGGACGGTCGAGCTTGTATTACCAATATATTAAAACTATCTTAAGCGGCCAAAAGGTCGTTCGAAGTTTCGGCAAACACCCGTCTGCCATTCAAAGCGTCGTCGATGATTTCTCGAACGGCCGACGCGTCAGGATTAACATCCATCCTGACACATGCCCTAAGGTGCCGGATGATTCCCTCTGATGCGATATCGATAGCGTCGCCGGTCAATTTCGAAAACCGTCGAGCCTGGATATGGTCAATTTGCAAGACTCTGTCCTGCAATGTCATTGGTCTAGCTGCTGCCACTTTATATTCTCCTTATTGTTCCAAATTAATCTTTTCGGATCGGTACCCGAATTCATTAAGAATCGCGATGCCACCGGTCAGGCGTGAAACAAAATGCCTGTCCCGCAAAATCAATTGAGACATCAGCCTACAGACTGCTGAAATATAAAAATTTGCCGACCTCGATCTCAACTGTAGTCAAATGGTAACAAAAACATGGAGCCATGTCACGGTTTTTTTTTTGTTAAACGGAAAAATAGTTTTAAAAGTGAAAACCGGCAAACCACAAGATTTGCCGGTTCAATGAGCATTGCTCACACTATACGGTATTGTTAGGCGACAGCGTCTTTCATAGCCTTGCCGATGCTGAACTTGACGGTGGTCTTCGCAGGAATTTTGATAACGGCACCGGTTGCAGGATTGCGGCCATCGCGAGCCTTGCGTTGGGTCTTTTTCAATTTGCCAAATCCGGGCAAGGTGAATTCACCATTTTTCTTGACCTCATCAGTCGCCAACGTCGCAAGAGCGTCAAAAAGGGCCTTGACCTCTGTCTTTTTCGTACCCGTTGTTTCAGCCAGGTTGCTGATGATTTCCGTTTGTGTTAATCGAGCCATAATTTAAGTAACCTCCAGTTTGGTGTTGAATATAAATACACTTCAGTGAATTATTTTGCCTTGAAATTTCGCATTGGCAAAAAAAGGGAAATACCAATCGCAAAAACAATATGACTGGTCGGGGCGGCAAGATTCGAACTTGCGGCCTCTCGGTCCCAAACCGAGCGCACTACCAGGCTGTGCTACGCCCCGGATGTTTCAACTAGAAACGATTCCAAGTGTCGAATTCTAAGGCTCAACGCAAGCAAGGTCAAGTCAGATAGCCTTAAAATGCTGTAAAAATGGGATTATTTGACCAAATGCGCGAAACCGATGGCTGATTGACTGTTTTATTGTGTCGGAAAGTTCGCCAAAGGTTTGTTCATAGCCCTCAGGGATGAAAATCGGATCATACCCAAATCCGCCCGTACCTTTCGGTGTGAAGGAAATTTTACCATCGCAAATGCCTTTGGCAGTTGTTAGTATCCTGCCACCTCCGTCCGCAACCGCGATCGAACACACAAATCGCGCCCGACGCTCGGCATCGCCGGTGGAGGCCAGTTCGCGCAACAGCTTCTCCATCTTTTTCGAAAACGGTGCGTCCGATCCGGCGTATCGGGCCGAATGGATCCCCGGTCGGCCATCGAGTGCCAGAACCTCGAGTCCCGAGTCATCAGCAAGTGAAGGAATCCCGGTTTCGAGAGCATAGCCGGCGGCTTTTAGACAGGCGTTCTCTTTAAATGTATGCCCAGTCTCAGGAATCTCGTGAATATCAGGAAAATCGGTAAGGTTATAGAGAGACAGCGACAGGCCGTCGAGCAAATTCTTTAGCTCAAGGATCTTTCCCTGATTACTTGTTGCCACGACTAATTCTTTGATTTGAGGGGGCATACCAGGTGAAAAAACGGTGGTAAATAAATTGTCTTTTATTATTCCAACAATAAGCTGCTGCTTATTTTCTATTGCCAATGGCCGTTAAATAAAGGTATAAGTTAAGTAGCGGTTTTCCCGTTTGTTTCCCAATTTTATTAACCTGTCCTGTGAGGAACCCCCAGTTTTGTCAGCCGTTCTTGTAGAAGATCAAGTCGAAATCCGCTTGGATGATAATACGTCCGAGCCTGTCCGTTCGCAATATATGGTATCAAAAAGCGATCGCAGCGAGATATTGATCGAAACCGGGATTTGGCTTTCAGGGCTCGAAAGCTTTCTGGCGTCGGGTCATCATTCATTTGCGTCCGTTCCCGATGCGCGGATTTCGGCGGACTCGACCCGGGAATTCAGGCTGGTGCATATAACGCTCCAGCGTTGTTCTATTCTAAATACCCGTCTGATTGGTCCCGATGGGCGAGATTCTGCTCCGGACACGGTCGACCATGATGAATTGTTCGAATTATCAAAGGTGTTACGCGACGTCACCGTGTTGAGCGAGGGATTGATAAACTCGAATTCACTCGGTTCGGGCGAGTGGAACGCGTGGAACAATCTCCTGACACACAGGCTCAAAAGCGTGCCTGCATATCACCGCCTGATAAGATCGGCCGAGGAAGCGGGAAGAAAATTTTTGCCGGCCACGCTGAACGACCTGGTCGAAAGCGACAATTTTTTAACACCTGAACATTCCGAGCTGGCTCTTATCCTCCCGCGATTCGGCGTCATCCTCAAATGGCTGAGTGTCGTCGGACGGATGCTTGAGGCAGACGAACCGTTAAAACCGGCCCTGCTTATATTTTCTCGCGTCAATGAACAGATCTTTGAACTGACGAGTTATATAAACAATCGCCTGGAACGTTTCCCAAACGAAGAGGCCGAGATGTTTTCGTCACTCGACGCAGCTTCGTACACGGCGTCGATTGAGCTGAAAAAGGTTTATTCCCAAGAACTTGCGGGGGTTGCGGCGATGCGCCCATCGCCGTCGATCTATGCCCGAATGGAGACGGCCCATTCGCTTTTGAGCGAAGGATTTCAACAAATACTGGCTGGATTTGCGCGTTTGTTGAACCCTGAAACCGATATTTTTGAGCTTTTTCCAAATTTTCAAGCCAAGCTTGATCAATCTATCGCGTTGAGCAGCGAAATGGTAAAGGTAGTAAAAATTGTTCAGACGGCAGAGGCAAAGCCCGACAAAGATCAAATTGACAAGATGCAGGCGGCACTTCGAAAATTTCAAAAAGGCACGGCGCGGTTCTTATTCTACAAAGATACCGAAACGGTCGAACGCTTTATTGAGGAAATATTGATCACCAAACAAAATAAAGACCTCGTGCCGATCCTGCATAGATTTGGTGCGTATCTGGAAACACTTTCCGGACAGGTCAGTCTTCGGGCGGTCCTACAGCTAAAGCCGGCGGAAAATACGGTATAGAATTTTAAGCCTTACCTACACCGCCGATCTCGAAAATAATTTTGTCAAAATCTACTGTGATCGAAGCGTCGCCAGCGGTTTGCGGAATAAAACGTCAAAGCTGGCCGCAACACCGACCAAGGTCACAAGAAACGCAGTCACGAAAACACCGGCGAGGGCAACGAGCGGATCAAATTCCCAATCGATCCGCATTAAATATTTGGCAACGACATAGGAAAGGCTGACCGCAAAGCCGGTTGCTATCAAACCGGCAAGCAGTCCAAGCAGTCCGTATTCGGCAAATAGTATCGTCGCCAGCGTCATTCGCTTTGCACCGAGCGTCTTTAATATTGCATTTTCATAAACCCTCTGAGATTTGGTCAGGGCGACTGAGCCGATCAGGATCAGAATCCCGCTCAACAGCACAAAGCTACCGACGAACGAGATTGCTATTACAAAATTATTTACCAGCCGATTAACCGCGGCGATAATATCCGCAACGTCAAAGATCTGAACGTTTGGAAATTTGTCTAATATCTCGCGCTGAAGCCGCTGGCGGTCGGTTGCCGCGACGTGTTTGAGGATCGTGACGGCGAAACTTTGCGGTGCTTTGTCGAGTGCCCCGGGTTTAAAGACGAACACAAAAGCAGTTCGGGCGTTCCGAACATCGATTTTTCGGATATTTGCAACGCGAGCGGTCACCCGGCGGCCCGAAATATCAAATGTGATCGAATCGCCGGGCAATATATTTATCGTTTCGGCCATGCCGGTTTCGACCGAGACCTCGGGAATCTCGTTTTTTTGATTTGCCGCCCACCAGTTGCCATCAACGATCGTTTCGTTTTCCTCGAGCCGATCGCGATAGGTAATCGCGAATTCGCGTCCTATCTGGCCCTGCTGCTGCCGGACGGCGCGTTGCTGATAATCGATTGGTTCGCCGTTGACGAATGAAATGCGGGCACGAACCGTGGGTGTTTCGTCGGGTTTTTCGCCAGTTCGCTGCTCGATGATCTGAGCGAGTTCGGCAATCTGACTTTTTTGGATATCAACAAAGATCATACTCGGCAGCCGTCGGTTGCGCGAAAAATCAAACTCGCGAACCAAATTGGTTTGCATTATCTGAACGGTAATCACGACAAACGCGCCCAAGCCCACCGCGAGCAGGATGATCCGCGTTTGATTGCCGGGGCGATAAAGCGAATTGACGGCCTGACGGATCGAGAACGACGAAAAACTTTTCAACTTTCTTAAAAGCCAGGTCAGGATCGCGGCCGAGGTGTATAAAACCAATCCGGTCGCCGCCAGTCCGCCCAAAAAGAAGGCTCCAACCTTTAACGATCCCGCCTGCCAGACGGCCAGGCCGAGTAATCCGGCCAGCGAGCCAAGTCCAAAGAGCCATTTAACCCAATCTAGTTTCGAAATATTCTCGTTATTTTCGTCCCGGAGCAGCAGCTTGGGTTTGATCGTGCGGATCTGGAGCAGCGGCAGGGCCGAAAACAGCAGCGAGATCAGCACGCCCAGAATTATGCCTTGCCAGGCGGTCGGTATATTGACTGCGTAACTCATCTTGGCGGGCATAGCATCAACAAATTGCATCCGAGCGACCCACAAACCGGCCTGGGCTAAAGCAACGCCAAACAGGCTGCCCACAAACCCGAGAACCAGGATCTGAAGCAGATAAACCGTAATTATGCGGGTCCCGCCGGCGCCGAGGCATTTTAGGATGGCGATGGTCTTTCGCTTTTGTTCGACAAAAGCCCGGGCGACATTCCACAC
Source organism: Pyrinomonadaceae bacterium (assembly GCA_041748715.1). Taxonomy (GTDB): domain Bacteria; phylum Acidobacteriota; class Blastocatellia; order Pyrinomonadales; family Pyrinomonadaceae; genus OLB17. Next base: position 4,995 of record JBGTCS010000416.1, read on the forward strand.
GCCGACGCCGCCAAGTACCAAGATCAAAAGCCCGGTCAACGAAAGATAATTTTCGGTCCGTTCAAACTGCTCGCTTAAATTTTCCTGCTGTTCGCGATACGAATTTACCTGTACGGTGGTGCCTTTTAAGGCGTCGCGGAGTTCCTTGACCAATTCGGTCGGATTGTCCGATGTGCGATAAAGGATCCGCCGCCGGACACGGCTTTTATTTTGGGTAATACCGGCGTTGTCGAAGGCTTTTTTCTCGACAAATATTCTCCCGCCGAGCCGGAAACCGCTTGTTCCGCCCGGCTCTTCGTCAAAGGTTCCCCGGATCTCAAATTCGTTTTCGCCTATTTTTAACCGGTCGCCGATTCTGACCTTTAATTCTTCGAGGAGGATTTTTGCAATTACAGCACCGCTATTTTCGAGCAGTTTAAAGTCAAATGGATCGCCCGTTGAAAGCGAGAAGCTGCCGACTAACGGAAAGGGGGGTTCGACTCCCTTGAGATCAATAAACTCGAGACTCTCATTTTGCGGATCGACGGGCCGGGCCATTGATGAGGTCGTAATTGTTTCATTGCGAGCCTCGACGATCGCTGAACGCCCGATAATTCCCTCTATCGTGGACAGGTCGGTCGGCGAAAAATCGTTTGTCGACGTCACTTCAAAATCGGCGGTCATCAGTGCCCGAGCATCGTTGCCAACGACCTGGGTTAGATTTTTGATCAGCGATCTGAGAGCGACGACGGACCCGACGCCGAGAGCGATGCATAGAAAGAAAAATAATAAACGCCGCCAAGATGAGCGAATTTCTCGCCGGGTTAAATTAAAAATAAAACGCATTTTATCCCTCGCGAGTCTGGCGGCCATTGTCGTCGCTCGAAACGCGGCCGTCGGTCAAGATGATCTGACGCTGGGCCTGGGCCGCGAGCGTGGCGTCGTGCGTGACGAGGATCAGCGTCACATCATTTTGGCGATGGAGGTCTTTCATCAGATCAAAAATATGTTGGCCGTTTTTGGTGTCGAGATTGCCAGTCGGTTCGTCGGCCAGAAGGATCTTAGGCGAATTGGCAAAGGCCCGCGCAATAGCGATCCGCTGCTGTTCGCCGCCGGACAATTCAGACGGATAATGGTGCCCGCGATTTGTCAGATCAACCTGGTCGAGCAGCGAGGCGGCCCGTTCCGCAACATTCGGCAGTCCAAGGATCTCCATTGGAATCAGAATGTTTTCGTAGGCGGTCAGGCTCGGGATCAGGTGAAAAGACTGAAAAATAAAACCTATCTTTTCACTCCGGATCCGCGCCAAACCGTCCTCGCTCATCGCCGTAATTTCGTCCTCATCGATAAAGATGCCGCCGGAACTCGGTGCATCGAGACCGGCGATCAGGCCAAGCAATGTTGATTTGCCGCTGCCGGACGCACCCGTCACCGCGACAAACTCGCCGTCGGGAATATTGAACGAAACCTGATTGAGGATCGTAAGGTCTTCGGTGCCGGAACGCACGGTTTTTGTGACATTTGTGAGTTTGATCATGGAATATACAAAGCGGACTGCTGACCGCGTTTCACGAAGAACGAGTATATCCGATCATCTCAAACTATTCACGGTTCATCGTTTTCGTCCCGTTGCAGAGCCGGTTTGCGAAAATTATCCAAACACGTTCCAATAATTCTGCATCATAATTTTTGTCGTTTCTATATCGGGACCACTAAAAATGTATGCGTCTATTTATGCGAAGTTTATTGTTTATTAGTTTCACCTTTTTAATAGTAGCGAGTTTTGGATGCGCGGCGACGAGCCGAGAAAGAACCTCCGCAAACGCTGCCAACCGGCCATTGACATTGCCAAAATCGGTCTCTAACAGGCCAAAGATTATCGCCTTTGGCGACAGCCTGACGGCTGGTTTTGGCCTTGCCGAAAAAGAATCTTATCCATATCTGTTGCAGGAAAAATTGAAAGC
>JBGTCS010000417.1:0-1556 GCA_041748715.1 Pyrinomonadaceae bacterium
TTTTGTTTTGTTCGGTGACATTCGCGCAGCAGGTCCCGCCGCTGCCGTCACCGTCACCGATCCGCAGTGCTTCAGCCCTATACATAGATCAGGCGGGGTCGACGGTTGAAAAACTGTTCGACAGGGCTGTTGCCGGACGGGGCGATCTGCTCGCGGCCCGTCAGCGGATCGCAATTGCTGAGGGGCGTTTGCTCCAGTCGGGATTGCGGCCAAACCCTGTTTTAGAAACGGAATACGGCAGTCCCCGATTTTTGGGCGGCGAGAATGAGTTTGATTTCTCAACTGGCATATCGCAAACCTTTGAGCTGGGCGGCAAACGCTCGAAAAGGGTTGCCGTCGCACGGCTTGAATTAGAACAAGCCCGCGCCGATGTTTTCGCCATCGAACGCGAAATAGCAGCTAGTATTCGAAAAAATTATGCCATCGCCATTTCGGCGGCCCGCCAGTTGGATGTGATTGAAAAGCTCCTGGCATCGGATGTCGAATTGGTTCGGGTTACCGAGGCCCGGCTAAATGAAGGCGATGTGGCTCCGCTCGACGTAAATTTGGTCAAGGTTGAGAGCGATCGGCTGCGGGTCCAAAAAATTCAGGTGCTTGCCGATCTCGATGCCGCGATCGTCGAGCTTCGCACCTTGGCCGGTTTTGACCTTATCGAACCATTTACGATCGCTCCACAGGCCGAACGTCCGCCGATGCTTGATCTGACGTTATCCGCCTTGACTGAGAATGCGCTTCGCGACCGGCCCGATCTACGGGCGGCGCTGATTGGCGAGCGGATCGGTTCGGCAAAGGTCAGTTTGGCACGATCCCAATCGGTCCCCGATGTGGCGGCCTCGGTTCGGTATTCAAAAAATAAGGGCATTGTTGATCTGCCGCCAACTGCGGGCGGCGGATTCGCAAACAATAGCGATAGTGCTCTGACATTTGGGATCGCGGTCGAAATCCCGGTGTTTAATCGAAATCAAGGCGAGATCGCGGCGGCGGCGGGCGAACAATTGCAAGCCACCCGCCAGCGTGAATTTCTCGAGGCGACGATAAAACGCGACGTGGCGGTCGCCTATCGACGGTACCGCGCCGCAGCGGAAAAATTGGTCGTTTATTCGACTCAGATCCTTCCTCGTGCCGAAGCAAATCTACAGACGGTCAGGGCGGCTTACGGCCTGGGCGATTTTTCGATCTTTGAGGTCGTCGCCGAGCAGCGTCGGCTGAATGAGAATGTTTCGGGCTATAACCAGGTGCTCGAGGATTATTACACGTCGCTTGCAGAATTGGAGTCCGCAGTCGGGGCGGCACTGCCGCCGGATGCTTTTGTGCCGGGTTCGACGTCGGTTTTACCGTCGAGCGATTCGGTGCCGCGCCAGTTTACAAAAGAGGATTTTTTGAAATCGCTGAATCGCGAAGGTTTGATCCTCGGAAATTCCATAAACTCTGACGAATCAAAAATACAAAGTATTAAAAAGGAGAAACCATGAAAACAATAATATTAACGTCCTTAATATTGACAGGATTATTTGTTTCGGCGTGTTCGTCGAGCTCGCCGACAAATATAAATTCAA
>JBGTCS010000418.1:0-2209 GCA_041748715.1 Pyrinomonadaceae bacterium
GACGAAAATAAGAACAAACCGCTGGTAATCAAAATTTATCTGTTACCCTGAGTTTATTAGGGTGTATCCGACAATCCATTTGTCCAGAGATATTTTTTTTCGAATCAAATTTCTTTCCCGTGCCGCCCTTTGTCAAATAAAGGTTCCTGCCAAATAAAACTTATTGTTTCTCCGTCGGATTAACGGTCATGTCATTGAGCTGGACGACCCTTTCGTTGATTAGCATTGAACAGTATTAAAGGGGTGTTTTAACCACAGAGGACACGGAGAACACTGAGATTATGGCAAGTCATCATGCTTATTCGCGATTTACTTTTCGAGGAAACTTACTAGATCAGGCTCGGTTTTTTATATTTATCCTCTGTGTTCTCTGTGCTCTGAGTGGTGAATTTGCAGCACAGGATTTCAAAGCCGTTTATGACGGCGTGGAATATGCCGAGGTCACCCGCGAGTTTAGCGGCAAGCCGGTCAAATTAAATCTTCTGCGTCTTGACCTCAAAAAAGTCCGTCTCGACGTCCATCACGCTTTGGACGCCGCTATCGGAACGGAAAAGACGTCCTCTATCGCGACACGCCACGGCGCAATTGCGGCGATAAATGGTGGTTTTTTTAGGTTGGATACGAGTATTTGGGCGGGCGATCCCGCTGGAATTCTAATGATCGATGGAAAGCTTTGGAGCGAAAGTACCAAATCCCGAATTGTAATAATGATTAGCAACGGAATAGCAAAAACTGATGTAAATTTTGGTCATTTGGATGTTGAGCCGTTTGTTGCAGGTAACCGATCACGGCCACTTTTCATTGATGGTATCAACCGGGAGCGACGTAAAGACGAAATCATCATGTATACCCCGGAATTTGGTCGAACTACCATGACTGATCCAACGGGAAAGGAAATTGTCGTTCAAAATGGTCGTGTTATCTCAATCACGAACGCTGGAAGTAATCGCATTCCAATAAATGGGGTTGTTTTGTCTGCTCATGGAAATGCGTTAATCAATTTGGACAATGTTCTGCAGATCGGAGAGCGAGTCCGTTTCCTTAAGAACAGTTCTGTGGCCAAAGTTGAAGACGCGACCAATGGCCTTCCACAACTTATCAAAAACAGCAAGATTGACATCACATGGGAACAGGAAAAATCGTCCAAGTCGTTTGTCGAAACGCGGCATCCGAGAACGGCGGTTGCCAAGCTCAAGGACGGTAAATTTCTGATGATCACCGTCGATGGACGGAGCGAGGCGAGCGGCGGCATCGGTTTGCAGGACCTTGCTGAATACCTTCTCAGCCTCGGTGCAACCGACGCGATGAATCTCGACGGCGGCGGTTCGACGACAATGTTTGTCGACGGCAGGGTGGTCAACAAACCATCGGACAAAGAGGGCGAACGCAAGGTCAGCGATGCGATCCTGGTGACGCTCAGAAGCAATACTGACCAAACAAAGAAAAAATCGCCGCCGGCTCGTGCTATTCGCAGGCGATAACACCAGAGAAATCAAAACCATCTTGATAAATCCCACGTATTAGTGATAACTTTTCGCTACAGAAAAACTTCACGCAAAAAAATTAAAAATATGAATCGAATTGTCTTCGCATTTGCCTTATCCGTGTCTCTGGTTCTCGTCGCTGTCGGTCAGGATAAAAAACCTGAGACTCCGGCCAAGAAAACTATTTCCTCCGTTACCGAACGGCTGCAAAAGATCGATGGTTTTATGCCGATCTATATAAATGCGGACGACGGCAAAATATTTATTGAGATATCGCGATTCGATCAGGAATTTCTTTACCTTGTTTCGCTGCCGACCGGCGTCGGTTCAAATCCTATCGGGCTCGACCGGGCACAACTCGGGACTACAAAGATCGTAAAATTTGAGCGCGCGGGCAATAAGATTTTGCTCGTTCAGCCAAACTATGACTATCGGGCGATAACGGACAATGCCGCGGAACGTCGTTCTGTCGAAGAGTCGTTTGCCAGATCGGTCATATGGGGATTTAAGATAGAGGCCGGCGAGGGCGACCGCATTTTGGTCGACGCGACGAGTTTTCTGATCCGCGATGCTCACGGAGTTGGGGACCGGTTAAATCGTTCCCGTCAGGGAACATATAGTTTTGACGAAAGCCGCAGCGCACTTTTTTTGCCAAATACAAAAGGATTTCCTAAAAACACAGAGGTCGAGGCAACTGTCACCGTCACCTCAAATGCCGAAACCGG
>JBGTCS010000419.1:0-3246 GCA_041748715.1 Pyrinomonadaceae bacterium
GAATTGATGTCCGCCATTGGACGGCTCTGAGCGCTGGTGTCAGACGTAAATGCCTTTGTCGGCACAATATAGGACGAAAATGTAAGCTTGTCATTCTGAGTGACTTGGTAATCCAACCGCGTGAAATATTGATTGCCGGCAAAAGTTCTCGGTGCGGAAAGCTGGGCAAATTGAAGATCGGCGATTCCGTCAAAACCGCCGCCCGAATTAAGGCCCAACGGCACATACGTTCCATACGAACCCGTCAGCGAGCCGATATCAAAACCATTTCCCACGACCTGGCATGGGATGTTGATCCCAGCACTCGCGCAAGTCCCGCCAAGGATCGATACGACGCGGGGAGCAACCCCGGCAGCCGATAGTATTTTTGAGGTGACCGTATTCGGCCGGGCTGCGATGATACCCGACCGAAATGATTCCGTGTCGATCAACGCGTTGTATGTGTTCGAAGTATTCTCTCTCAGGCCTTCGTATGAAAAAAAGAAAAACAATCGATCACTGACGATAGGGCCGCCAAAACTGCCGCCAAACGTTTTGAACTTTCGCTCGACCCTGGTCGGCTTAGCGACCACGACGCTCGGAACTCCGTAAAATTGATTAAATGCGTTTAGCGATGGATCGTTGATCTTAAAAAATCCGCTGCCGTGCCAATTGTTTGTTCCGTTTTGAGATACGACTCGAACCTGTGCACCGCTGTTCCGCCCGTCTTCGGCGGAATAGGTGCTCGACGTTACCTGCACCTCTTTAACGCTCTCCTGACTCGGCGTAATCACGGCGGCCCCGCCCCACGTTTGGCTGTTTACGCTGGTTCCGTCGATCTGATAATTATTCGCCGACACACGCTGGCCGTTCGCGGTTATCGGCTGTGCATTCTCCGTCTGAAATATCGAATTATTTGATCCGCCGGGCCCGCTTGTATTCGGGAGCAGAACCGAGTCGCCGCCCGCGCTTCGGGCACCGGCACCGAATACGCCTGGTGCGAGCCGGGCCAGTTCATACGGGTCGCGTCCGCTCTGTGGCAGACGCAAAACTTCTTGCGTGGTGATCGTTTTTCGAATATTCGCGTCCTCGGTCTGGAGGCCGATATCTTCAGCGTTGACCGTAACCGTTTCGCTGATCACACCTGCTTCCATTGTGAAATCCTGACCACGGACCGATTCCGCATCCACTCTCAGATCATCGACGACCCGCTTTTTGAAACCTGCTTGTTCAACCGAAACGCTGTAAACGCCCGGTGCAAGATTTGAAAATCTATAGAACCCGTCGCCGCTCGTCTGGGCCCGTTGTGTCTGGCCGGTTTCCTTATTGGTTAAAACCACCGTCGCACCGCCAACGGTGCCGCCTGCATTGTCGGTAACCGTGCCCTGAACCCCGGCTCTAAATTGGGCGTGCCCAACCGTTGTTAATATAGTCAGAAAAAATAGACTGATCAGCAGAGTTGTAAGATTGGATTTCACACGCAACATGAAGTTCTCCTTGGTTTCTGAGTCGGATATTTCGACGGACGACGAAAAATGACCCTATCTCGTTCGTTAATCAATTAAATTAATATTGCCCGTCCGAAGGGGTAAATTTTGTTAGTGAAACGATTTACTAAATCGTTTTAGTACGATTTATATACCATCGCTGAATTTCGAATGTCAAGGTAATATATCGAGCCAAGCGGCTTTTTTAAAAAATCCGTCGGATTTTATTCGCGATCTGTCGATCCCAGTGACGATTTGCCCCAATACGGAGATATTCATAATTGCTAGATTGCTCAAATTCAATTTTCCCGAACTTGGTCACCTTGAATTTCTTTATCGGAGTGTGACAATATCGGACGCAATGTCCAATAACGGCGATGCGCCAAGAGATAAGAAAGTCACGGCGAAACCCGGTGATTCGGTAAGCCTCAAGGATCTTGCCCTCCATCTGGGTCTGTCGCCGACAACGCTTTCACTTGTCCTGAACGATTCGCCTCAGGCGGTTTCGATACCTGCCGAGACAAAAAAAAGGATCTTTGATGGTGCCCGCGAATTGAATTACCGGCCCAATTATTTGGCCCGCTCGCTTCGAGTTCAAAAAACAAACACCATCGGAGTCCTGGTACCGGAACTCAGTGACGGTTATTCAGCAATGGTTCTCAACGGGGTCGAGTCGGCTCTATCAAAGGCCGAGTATTTTTATCTTACCGCGAGCCATCTTCACCGCGAGGACCTGCTCGAAAAGTTGCCGCGCGTTTTGATTGAACGTCAGGTTGAGGGAATTATCGCGGTCGACACGCCGATTCGATTTAAGCCGCTGATACCCGTGGTCAACGTCTCGGGGCACGATGAGATTGATGGCGTAACTAATGTCGTTCTTAACCACCAGCACGCCGCCGAACTCGGCATCGGTCATTTATATAACCTCGGTCATCGCCGAATCGCAGCAATAAAAGGTCAGGCTTTCAGTTCGGATACGATCGTTCGATGGGAAACGATGAACGATGCGGCCACCAAACGCGGAATACCGCTCGATCCGGCGCTCATGGTGCAGCTACAGGGCGATTCACCCTCGCCTGAGGTTGGTTACTCGGCGATGAAATCGCTCCTCGCAAAAGGCGTCCACTTTACTGCGGTTTTTGCGTTCAACGATATCTCGGCCATCGGAGCGATACGAGCTCTTGAGGAGATGGGTTTGCGGGTTCCGGCTGATGTTTCGGTACTCGGTTTTGATGATATTTACGCGGCGGCGTTTCATAGTCCGGCCCTTACCACGATCCGCCAGCCATTGTTCGAAATGGGCAATCTCGCCGCCCGCAAGCTCCTCGAACGTCTTGCGAATGGCGATGAAAGCGGTTCCCCAAAAACGGTCAGTATAGAGCCGACCATCGTGGTCAGACAGTCCACGTCGCGGGTTTCTGAATGATGATTATTGTCACCGGATCATCCGAATCTCGGTACGCCAAAAACCCCGCCGAACTATTTCCATTGCATTACTATTTCGAAACCACTTGATTTCGATCGTCGAGAATTCGCTCAATATATCAAATGATCTTGAAAGCGGAACAGATGTGCGGCAAAATTTCTAAAATGCAAAACGACCCGTCGCCGCCCAGCCGATTGGTTTTTAAACTCGTGCCGTTAATAACTTATACTTAATTTCTATGTCAGAATCCATCGCGATCGAATCCGTTCTGAATGAACATCGCCTTTTTCCGCCGCCCGAGGAATTTGCAAAAAATGCACATGTAAAAAGCTTTGAGGAGTACGAAAAGCTCTA
>JBGTCS010000420.1:0-3680 GCA_041748715.1 Pyrinomonadaceae bacterium
ACGCGGTTGGTAACAGAACGGCTTCGCATCTGAGTTCGAGTTACACAACCGGAAGTTTCAATCGTCTAACCGCGACAAATGCGGCGAGTTACACTTACAACTCGAACGGCTCGATGACAGGCAAAACGGTCGGCCCGACAAATTGGACATACGGCTGGGACAGAGAAAACAAGATGGTTTCGGCAGGAGACGGTACAACCTCAGCAAACTATGCGTACGACGCTCTCGGACGTCGAGTAAAACGCACGCAAGGCGCAGATGTGCAAAAATTCACTCATGATGGCGACGATGTCGTGCTCGACGATGTGAACTCAACTCTGACCAAGTATCAAAATGGTCTCGGAATTGACGACAAACTAAAACAGGTAATAGGCGGCACGTCAACTTACGTCCTACAGAACCACTTAAATTCCTCTGTTAGCTTTGCAAATTCGATTGGTTCGGTTACTGATTCCAACGAATACGATTCCTTCGGCAACCCCACAAATAGTAGCTTCTCGTCCCGCTACCAATTTACTGGAAGAGAATTCGATTCATTAACCGGCCTGCAATTCAGTCGTGCCAGATTCTACGATCCAAAGATTGGAAGATTTGTCTCCGAAGACCCAATAGGATTCAGAGGCGGTGATGTGAATCTCTACGGATATGTCTGGAATAATCCTGTGAAGTATTACGATCCGTTTGGACTCGATGGTTGGGGAAACGACCTTGCCGACTGGCTGGATGACAATATCGAGTATGCCCGACGATTTTATCGGGGTGACGTTCAAGAATGGGAGCGAAATGGAACCGTGGATACGATCGCCGATCTTTCACGAGGAGCTGCTGATGTATTACGTGTCGGAAGTGGTTCTGGACATGCCCTGTTTGACCCTGACGACAATCGCTATGGTCGAGGAGCAAACGTCGCAATGGATGTAGCCAGAGCATCTGCAATTTTTACCATGCTGGCCGGACCGATTGCTAGACCTGCATCACTTGGGACAGAGTACTGTCCGACCGGGAATAAGAATTTTCGCGTAGCTCCATTCGGAAATCGGACCGGAAATAAATTCGGTGAGTTGCCCCACTACCATCGTAAGATACCTGATCCGAAGCGCCCCGGTCATAGTTTGCCAGGACAAACAATGAAGAACCACAGGCCATGGGAGGGAGGATGGTAATGATCGCTCCCGTTCCACCGATTTTTGTCGTTGAATGGCCTGATGATGTCGATGTTTACGCGTCAGTTGAAGAAGCTGCGCTTTCTCTTGAGCCATGGTGGGTCGAGCAGAACGAAGGCGCGGCCTATGATGCAGAAGGACGATTACTTGAGTTTAGTATCGACAAGTATAACGTGAGGATCTCGTTTGGTGAAGAGTTTCCTCAACATGCTTCGGCTTTAAGATTAATTCTCCTGAGTTTCCTAAACGCGGTTGGTGAATCAGTCGATCCAGACAGCAGCCTATCATCGCTAGTAAAATTCTGCGCCAAGCGGGCAAATATTCCTGTCTAGGGTTAGCAAATTCGGTGATTAATTTCCCAACATTTTAGACGACTATGATCGATGGGCAGGGCCAGCGAATCGGGGGCGACGGTTTCCTTTCATTTTTTGGAGGAGTTTTCAAGAATTATGCGAAACATGTCAATAAAGTCGGTGGTTTCCGGAATGGTGATGTTGCGTCGTTCTTATGGGCGCTATTGTTATTCGCGCTAGTCTTCGATTATGAGGTTCCCAAACCAGCCGATTGGGTGATGAGTTTACGATCAAAGAGAATCCCGTAACGCAAGATCGTCGGGTAATTGATAAGGAGACCCAAACAACAGTCTTTTGTAAAAGAATGGGGTCTCACGCCTGCGAAATTGCGGTTCTTTTTTTGGTGGAATCGAGCGTTGGAGTTTACAATTCTGATCGATGGCCAGTAAGGCGAGGGTTGAGATCGAGGGCGGGTTGTGTCTTGTGATAACGCGGGGCAACGACCGGCAGATTATTTCTCATTGTGACGAGGACCACGCCAAATTCCTTTCGCTCCTCCATCCGGACTTGGGCCCCGCACATGAGTTCGATATACGTCGTTGTTTCCAGTTTCCGAGGTTTTTGTTGTTTACTATCACATAGACTTTGTTTATACTTACGGTGTTTGCCACGAGAGCGGTCTGAACATCGCGACGGAGAGAGCAGACGTCAGAAGATTTTTTTAACAGACAACAGTCTAAACGAGATCGAGAACACTTGGGTCTGAGCACAATTTCGTAACGGAAATATTGGTGCTCCCCGGGAAAGAAAAGCCTAACCGCTTTTTTTATTAAAAGAGATTCCTGCGTGAAAAAATTCAATACTTGCCCATTTGGAAACTACTTCCATCTCCAAGCTATAAATCCAAAACGCGCGCGACGCTCACTTGAGCTTGTAGCCTAGTTTGCAATTAGATCATTACCTCTGACCAACTCTTCGTCCTCAGATAAAATCGGGCAATTTGAAACCCTATTTATGAGGAATATTTTTGTATGTCAAAAGAAATGATAGTCAGCGTCAACGGACGCGAAAAAAAGATCGCCATTTTAGATAATGGCAAGGTCACCGAATTTTATATCGAACGCGGCGAAGAAAATGCCGGCGTTGTCGGTAACGTTTACAAGGGGCGCGTGATGCGCGTCTTGCCCGGAATGCAGTCGGCGTTTGTCGACATCGGTCTCGAACGCGATGCGTTCTTATATGTCTCGGACTTTTTTGACGAGGACGAAGAGATCGAACGCATCGTTTTGGAAAAGAATAAAAAAAGCTCGCCCGAGGATGCCAAACGCGAAGCAAACGACCAGATCGACCGTTCGCGTATCGAGCGCGAAAAACAGATGGAGGTCGCCCAAGAGATCGTCGAACCGGGTTCCGATAGTGATGGTGATTCCGATTCGGATGATGGCGACACCGATGAACCGGTCAAGGAAGCTCCGGTCAAGGAACGACCCAAGAGCCGACGCGGCCGCGGCCGTCGCGGTAAGGAAGAGGAAACTCGAAACGAACCAAAAGCTGTCGCTCCGATCGAGATCGAATTTGATAATTCGGGATTTGAGCGGATAAGCGATGACAGCGAGCCGGGCGAAACATTCAAGGACGCGTATGTTCAGGAGGCGATCATCGATCGTGTCCGGGCAGTAGAGTTTGATATGGAATCGTCGGCTGGTGCGGAGGTCGGATCGCTGCTCGCTGACGTTGCGGATGAGGCGAACACGTTTGAAAGAATTGCGGACGAGGACGAAACTCCGGCTCCGGCCAAAGGACGCCGCAAGACAAAAGCCGCGGCAGAGAAAACCGAAGAAAAAGCTCCTGTGAAACCAAAAGCTCCGGCCAAAAAACGGGCGGCGGCTTCAAAAGGCAAATTCTCAAAAACCTCCGCAAAATCTAAAAAATCGGCCACGGGCGACGCGCTGGAAGATGCCGAAGCAAGCCATAAGGAATCCGATGGAAATGCCGAGATGGCGGTTCGCCGAGGCGGCCGCGGACGACGCGGTGCCGGCAAGCCCAAGTCCGAGGACGGATCTGACGAAAATGTCGACAATCAGGAATCGACTGATCAGCCGGTCGACGATGCGGCCGATAATCGCGGCAACACCAAGCCAAACACGAGAGGAAAGGCAGCCGACACGAGCTCTGACGAAAGCCAGGAGAAGACGGATGGTGACAACGCCAACGAGCGCGAGGC
>JBGTCS010000421.1:0-2815 GCA_041748715.1 Pyrinomonadaceae bacterium
TTTATGTTATCCTGACAAAACCGTAAAGGTAGGAGATTTAACACACGAAAATTCTGATGTTGAGAAAATTTTTGTTGCAGACGGCACCGACTTAGATATTTAAGCTGCGGTTTGACCGTCTGGCCTACCAAAACAGGAGGCTAAAACGATGGTCAAACGAAATCCAGAAAACCCCTTACGCGACGCAGACAAGCGTCAATCAACAAACTCAGGCCGCGGCTTCAGCCGAGAATCCATTAAGACCAGCAAAAGCGTTACCGATGAATTGATTCATTCGCTTTCTGCTGCCTACGAGAATCAGCGAGCTCGTCAGGTCGGCGAATGGGAACGTTTCCAGGCAAGTTCGGCTCCCCACGCAGCGTGAGAAAATCTAACGAAATTGGTCGAAATCAAAGCGGCTTCGATCGCTTAGTTCTATCTTTTCACTTTTTAGCGATTTTCGTGTCTTTTGCGGTTCCTTCCTCTGGCCAGGATATTGATAATTTCGCCGTTACGCTACAAACCGGAACTTCTGAACAAAAACGCGAAGTTCTATATCAAATTCGAAATCTCAGATCTGAGATCGCGTCACGTTCGGCGATCATTTCATTGAAGGACTCAGACCCGATCGTCCGGGCGACCGCTGCTTCTTCCGTGATATCCCTTCCCGCGTCCGAAGCCGTTCAAGTTCTCATTCCATTGCTTACCGACAAGCAACCATTCGTCCGCAAGGAAGCTGCCTACGCGCTCGGCCAAGTCCGCGATAAGGCTGCCACAACGGCTCTTCTGCGCCAGCTTGATGGAGAAAAGGATCTCGAAGTGAAAAGCTCTGTTGTTATAGCTATGGGTGAGATCGGTGACACTGCGGCGGTTGAGACGCTGAACAGATTGCTCGGCGATCGGCCGAAAGAAGATACCGAATTCGTGCGTCGTTCCGCGGCGAGATCGATCGGGCAGATCGCACAGATCGTCAAAACGTGCAACGCTTACATCGTCACTCCACAAAATTTTCTTCCCGATAAATTCAAGGACGGCGAAAGCCGCGACATAACGAAAGAATTCCCCGTGTTCAGTGCAGCGGCCGTAAAACTCGGCCAGGTTCTTCAGAACAAAAATGAAGCCGACGACACGCGCCGCGAAGCTGCATTCGCTCTCGGCGCTGTCGGCAGCCCGTCATCAATCAACATCTTGCAGACTCACCAAAACAGCGCCGATCCATACCTCGCCGAGATCTCAAAAGAAGCACTTCTAAAGATCGCCAATTAGCCATCTCTTCGAAATTCCTTTGTATTCAGCGGCCCATTTGTTTTAATAGTTGAATGCATCCCGTTCAAAAACAAGAACCGCAAGCCGTTGATCTGGCCGAGTTTTACCGTCGAGTCCGCGGCTACACCGAGCAACTGTGCGAACCGCTCGAGATCGAAGATTACATTCCGCAGCCAAGTGTCGATGTCTCACCGCCGAAGTGGAACATAGCGCATACGACGTGGTTCTTTGAGGAAATGATCCTCAAAAAACACGTCCCGGGCTATCAGGTCTTTGACGAAAACTTCGGCTTTCTTTTCAACAGCTACTACAACACGCTCGGCGACCGAACCGCCCGCGACAACCGCGGCGACCTTAGCCGTCCGACCGTAAAGCGCGTTTTCGAATATCGAAAGCACGTAGACGAAAAGATGCTCGAACTCCTGTCGGAACCACCGGTAGCGGGTGGTTTAACGTCGCCATCAACCAATCAGTCGTCTACCGTGCAACCTCAACCGCCCGCTATCTCAGGCGGTACCGACTTGATCATCCTCGGAATCAACCACGAACAACAGCACCAGGAACTATTTGTCACCGATTTGAAATTCACGCTCGCTCAAAACCCACTGTTTCCCGTTTACAAAGAAGGCTTCGAAAAACACGAACAGGAAGCGGGTGGCCAGTTCGTCAATGTTGAAGCAGGCATCTACGAGATCGGCTTTAACGGCGATGGTTTTTCATTCGATAACGAGCACTCGCGGCATAAGGTCTATCTAAACGATTTCGAGATCAGCGATCAACTTGTCACCAACGCTGAATTTCTCGAATTCGTCAACGACGGAGGTTACACAGATCACCGCTTTTGGCATTCGGAAGGCTGGGACTGGGTCAATCGCGAGAAGATCTCGTCGCCGCTTTATTGGCACGACCGCGATGGCGAATGGCATCATTTCACACTCGGCGGGTTAGAGAAGTTGCCGCTCGCCGCTCCCGTTTGCCACGTCTCATTTTACGAGGCATCCGCGTTCGCCGAATGGAAAGGAATGCGGCTTCCTACTGAATCCGAATGGGAGACCGCGAACGAACAGTTCAACTGGGGCACACGTTGGGAATGGACGAGTTCGGCGTATCTGCCGTATCCCGGATTCAAGAAACCGGACGGTGCCGTCGGCGAATACAACGGAAAGTTTATGATCAACCAGATGGTGCTTCGCGGTGCGTCGATCGCGACACCCGCGGGCCACAGCCGTCCGACATATCGCAACTTTTTTCACCCCCATCTGCGTTGGCAGTTCACGGGGATACGATTGGCAAAGTAGGAATTAACCGCAGATTGACGCTGATTAGCCCAAACCTGATTCGACAAATATTTGCGTTAATCTGCGCTTATCTGAGGCAGAAAACTTTTATGAAGACATCGACTTCTCCCGAACTTACCCAATTCGCCGAAGACGTCCTCTCCGGCCTGACCTCTGAGCCAAAGCAGATTTCGTCGCGATACTTTTACGACGATGAAGGCTCGCGGCTGTTTATGGAGATAATGAGTTTGCCGGAATACTACCCGACGCGTGCTGAGTTCAAGATCTTTAAT
>JBGTCS010000422.1:0-1986 GCA_041748715.1 Pyrinomonadaceae bacterium
TGGGTCCAGGTTATACCGTAATTTTGCTGTTTGTTATTCTGATCGGCCCGTTCGCCGATTATGATATCTTCTGCCTGAAATCTTTGTCTTGTATATTGCCAACGCCCGAAAAGGGTGTCCTTTTCCCCGGCATTCCAGTCAAAGCGGGCTGAATAATCGTTCGCGGGGAAACTAAACGGCTGTGAACCAACAAACGTTCTTGGTGACCGCGAATCGTTTGGAACCAACGTCGTCGGAAATCGGGCGAATACCGACTGAATAAATGCCCGGTTCGCTGGTGTGTCGTTTGCCGGCGAGACCTGAAACCAGTTAGCCGGATTTCTCTCAAAAGGAAGAGGCAAATCGCGTGTGTATGTGTTGGCACCTGAATTTTCGACCCGGTCGAGGCTAAGAAATCCGAAGAATTTATTTCTCCAAATAGGAAAACCACCAACGGCTCCATATTGGTTTCGTCTGGTAACCGGTTTTTTACCATGCGAGAAAAATGATTTGGCGTTAAGTGCCTGATCGGCATGGAACAAATATGCGCTTCCCTTTATCTTATTTGTACCTGAAAGTGTCTGAACAAGTACGACGGCACCATAACCGCGGCCAAATTCTGCCGTAAAGTTATTGGTAATAACCTGGAACGCTTTAACAGTGGCCAGCGACGCTCCTTGCCGATTCTGATTTTCAGATGAGTCATCGTTATTGACTCCATTTATCTGAAAGGTCGCTCCGCGGGTACCCGTGCCGTTAAAGTTTATCGACGAACCGGACGATGCAGTCGGATTATTCTGACCAGATGTCGGATTTTCTTGGAAACCTGTGAATGTTTCGGCAAGAGTAAGAAAATTACCCTGATTGGCGACCGGACGTTCTTGTATTTGCGAGCTGCTCAAGGTACCCGCGATCTGGGCATTAGTTGTGTTGATTGCAGGCGAGTCATCCGTCACAGTGACTTCACCCGTCACTGACGGATCGAGTCTTAGACTGACGACAGTTGTTTCATTCAAACCTACTCGTACGTCAGCACGGATCACCTTATTAAAATCCGTTCGTGTGGCTTCGACGTCATAGTTTCCGATCGGGAGAAATGGAATGTTGTATAACCCGTCGTTTGAGGTTACCACGGTCCTTTCGAGACCTGTTTCCTTGTTTCTCACCGTGACGCTTGCATTAGGGATAACCGCCCCGTTCGAATCAGTAATCGTGCCCCTCAATGTGCCGCTTACGGTTTGGGCGTTAATAATCATGACGGCTCCGCAAATCGCTGCAAAAAGACTGAAAACCCGCATTCCAGTTTTTACAATGTTCTTGTTCATTTCAATTTTTTTCACTCCTCTAATCAAACTTTCGGCCCCCGAATCATAACGATTACTTTCACATATCGCGATGTGCTTAAAAAAATCTTATGGTATTTGACGCAGGAATTCTACAATTCCCCGCGAATTTTTTCTTTGCCGCCTTGTAACTAATTATGACTCTGAAATGTTTATAACGCTAAACGAACTATTTGTAAAGTAGAAAGGATGCCCGGCGGAGTCCAAAGGCCCGATTTGTTGTAACGACTACTTTTTCGATGTCTTCTGGCGAACCGCCGTTTTTGATCAGATTCAAAATTTCCTGATTAACCAAGAGCCTGAGATACTTATCGACCTGCCATTCGGTCGGATACATTTTGCGTAAAGCGGCGGCGATCTCAATACCCATTCTAAAAGTGTCCAAGGCGTTTCGGTCCGTGACGAGAATGTTAACTCCGCCGCAATCTTCGTTTTTGAAGGTCGAGGCGTTTGGCTTGAACCGAATGGGTATAAACCGGACGCCCTTTATATTTCGACCGTTCAAGTAATTAGCCAGTTTGCTGCCGTCGAGCCATGGAGCACCGATCACTTCGAATGGCGTGTCGGTGCCGCGACCAACCGAGACGTTTGTTGTTTCTAAAAGGCCGATGCCGGGATAGAGAGTCGCCTCGGTCAGCGAACGCATATTCGGCGACGGATTTAC
>JBGTCS010000423.1:0-4591 GCA_041748715.1 Pyrinomonadaceae bacterium
CGGTTGCCCATTCTGCCCAAATGTCGACGCCGCGTGCACTCAACTCCCTTTCATCGGTCGAGCCGCTCAGGAACCAAAATAACTCTTCGGCAATCCAGCGAAACGGCACTTTTTTTGTAGTTACAATCGGAAACCCTTCGCGTAGATCGAATCTCGTTTGATATCCAAATGCCGAAATAGTGCCGACACCGGTCCGGTCTTCGTGACGGACGCCCGTGTTTAAAATGTGTTTGAGTAGGTCCTGATATTGACGCATGCTTTAGTAAATAGTAAATCGTTAATCGGAATTAGTAAAAACAGAGTGTAAAAGACCGTTCTTTACTATTCACTATTCACAATTTACTATTTACTAGCGATGCTAGAAATCAGTTTTAACTCTCCTCAATGCGGCTGGATGTCAATCGGATTTGAGAACGGCAAGTCGGAATTTCATACAACAACTGCGCACTCGCCGCACGAGTTGGCTTTGCCCGAACTATTGCGGATATTGACGGATCTGCTCGATGAAGCGTCGCAGCAAAAAGAATATCTGCTCAAATGGAACCGCGACCCCGAAGAGTTTGATTTTGAGTTTGTGCGGAACGGCGATCATGTAACACTTTCGATCTATCAATATCCAACAGACGAGCGTGAGACGGCGTTGCGTGAACTGGTTTTTTCGCACTCTGGTCCGATCCGGGAATTATGTAGATCGTTCGCCGGCACGTTCGAACAGCTTTATGAAGACCGCGAAACTGACGAATTCGAGTTCAATTGGCGTCAGCCGTTTCCTTTTGCCGAATACGCGGAGTTTAAGGCAACAATTAATTAGCCACAAATGCACGAATTGAACCACCGGGTTATTCGTGCGTTCGTGGCTAAATTCCTATGAAAGAGAAATTACTAGATTTACTTGCATGCCCGATTTGCGGCGGTGATATTTTGTCGGCGTATGTCAGCAAGTACGATGGCAAAGAGATCATCGACGGTCTGTTGACGTGCAAAAAATGTACTCGCGAATATAAGGTTGTCCGCGGCGTGCCGCGGTTTGCCGACCTTGGCAAGATCGAGGAAGACAAGGCCGAGACGGCCGAGAATTTTGGCTGGCAATGGACGCATTTTACTCAAGAAGATACAAAGTACTCGGGTCAGTTTCTCGGATGGCTTCAGCCGGTCGATAAAGAATTTTTTGCGAGCAAAGTAGTCCTCGAGGGCGGCTGCGGTAAAGGCCGTCACACAAAGCTTGCCGCCGAATGGGGAGCCGCGGAGGTCATCGGAATCGACCTGGGTGACGGCGTCGAGTCGGCTTTCGCTTTGACGCGCGATATACCAAATGCACATATCGTTCAGTGCGACATCTTTAAACTTCCATTCAAAAAAGTATTTGATTATGCGTTCAGTGTCGGAGTTCTGCATCATACGCCCGATCCCAAAAAGGCCTTTGTGTCGCTCGCTGGGAAAGTAAAAAAAGGCGGTCACATTTCGGCCTGGGTTTACGGGGCGGAAAACAACGAGTGGATCACAAACTATGTCGATCCGGTGCGAACGGGATTTACTTCACAGATCAGCCAGCCGTTCCTTTACCAATTGTCCAAGCTGCCGACGCTCGGTGTTTTTCTGACGACAAAGCTTATCTATCGCCCGCTCAACGCCGCCGCAAAACCGCTGGCCAACAAACTTTTTTACAACGAATATCTCAACCACCTTGGCACGTTCGGCTGGCGGGAACAGCATAATATCGTCTTTGATCACCTGGTCGCACCGACGGCTTTCTATATTTCAAAGGATGATTTCGCAAGTTGGTGGGATGGCATCGGCGCCAAAAATGTCGAGATCAAATGGCACAATCAAAATAGCTGGTGCGGGTTTGGAAGGGTTAATTAGCCACAGATGAACACAGATAAACACAGATACTCAGGAAGAGATAAAGAATAAATTTGAATAATTTATCCGTGTCCCTCTGTGTTAATCTGTGGCAAAAATTCTTATGAAATTTGATCAAGGCATTGACAAAAAATATCGACAATCGGTCGAGGATGCCTTGGCCGCGATCATCGAAAAGGGCAATGATTTTCATCGCCGGATGATGAACGAGATCATTGGCTCGGAGATGCTCATCCGCGTGCGGCCTGTTTCGGAATTGAATGCATCGGGCGTTACGGGTTTGATCAATTCTGTCCTGACAAATGTCCGGATGATGCAGGAGCGAATCAACTTGAGCGACGCTCTTGGCGAGATATATATCGCGATCGCCGAAGAGACGATCGACACCGGCGGGCAGCGTGGTTGCGAAGGAACCTTTGTTCACGAAGGCCGTCATGCATACGATTTTGCCCGAACGCTCGAAAGCCTATCCAACTCAGACGTAAACCCACTGAGCGTTTTTGACCCAACGCTTTACGAACTCGAATTGGAAGCTCATAAAACCGCGGGCGAATATATGCTAGGTATCGGCTTACCCGAATATGTTGATGAGGGATTGCAGCTTATGATACTGGAGAGCGCGTCAGACGGGAGCTGTTTTGTTAGTGACGAGGGAATTCACAGGCGTTTAAGCGAGAGTTACGGCTTGTCACCGACCGGCATACAAGGTTCTCCTGCAAGCAAGATGCTCGGCCTACTATAAATAACGTATTATTGCTTATTCCGTTAGGCTATAATTGAAAAAGGCCCACGCTAACGGAGAACTCTCGCTATGTTAAAAGCTTTACTTCCAATTGCTCTATTCCTATCGTTTTATTCACATACTGTTGGGCAGATTCCCGAACCCGAATCGGCCCAATCTCACTTTAACCAAGGCCTACAGTCTTTGCATGCCGGATCGTTCGAGGCGGCGATCTCCTCGTTTGAACGTAGCGCTATTCTTGACCCGAATCAGAGCACTACATTTGCAAATATTGCAGAAGCGGCCATCCAGCTAAAAAGATACGACAAGGCTGAAAGCGCAGTTAGGACCTCAATAAAACTTTCTCCGAATGAAGGCCCATTTTACGCTCTTTTGTGTAAGGTTCTGAGTCTTCAGAAAAAACATATCGCGGCCATTCAAGCTTGTGAAGACGGGGTTCGACTGAGTCCATCCTCTGAAGCAACTCATGCGACTCGCATTACGGCATACCAACACGCGGGACGCCCATCGAATGACATCCAGCGGTTGATTGAAACATCCGTCGACAAATTTCCCGGCAATGAATTTATGCTCGCTCTCGCGGGAGAATTTTATTTAGCTAATCGAAATTTTGCTCAAGCGGCCTTACTCCTCGAAACCTTGGTGACGCTAAAACCGAATTCCGCCACTTATCGCGGAATGCTTGCCGAAGTTTATCTGAAATTAGAACGTGAGGTTGAGTCTCTGGCACTGGCCCGGAGCTCTCTTCGACTTGATCCGCAGAATCCATATGCAAATTACGCTCTTGGTCTTATTTTTTACGAACTCGGACAGCACGAAGAGGCGATAGAGTCGTTTTCAAAGGTCAAATCTATGGATCCGCGTTTGAGCTTTGCGAAATATTTTCTCGCCAAAAGTGAATCGCGGCGAGGTAGGCATAAAGCTGCTGTGGTGCTTCTGCGCGAACTGGTGGCTGAGTATCCTGAGCGGGCGGAGTTTCAATTTGAACTTGCCACCACCTTAGACCATCTAGGGGCTCTCATAGATGCGGAAGGGCCCCTTATAAAGGCAAACGCTTTGATGCCCAACACCCCCGATATATTAATATTTTTAGGAGTTCATTACGGGCAGCGGGCCCAATTTGACAAGGCCATTCAATATTTCGAGGAAGCGTTCCGGCTTCGACCCGGGAGCGAGCATATAAAGATGTTTCTGGATGTGGCGCGCGGTCGGCAAAACTTGATACCTCAGATTCCGTCCCTTATCAAGACGGCGGAAGCGGATCCCAAAAACGTGAAGGCTCAACTTGATATAGCTTCGGTGCTGGTAACGGCGGGACGTGCGGCCGAGGCAGATAAATATTTCGAACGAATTTACAAACTCGATCCGCCCCAAGCAGAATTCTATCAACTTATGGGAGTTGAGCTTTCCGAAGCAGGAGAGGTCGACAGATCTGTAGAAGCTTACCGGATGTCCCTGAGGAAAAAAGAAAACCCGGGCGCATACCTGGGACTGGCCGCAATTTTTAGCGATCGGGGAGATTTTGAATCCGCCTCTGCGGCCTACGCTAAGGTGATCGAGCTAAAACCGGATACGCCCAACATTATGAAATCCTTTGGCGATCTGCTTCAGAGCAATGGCAAGCGGCGCGAAGCCCTGGCAATGTATAAAAGATCACTCGCGATTTCGCCTCTGAACGCAAACACTTTGCTCCAAGCAGGTATTTTATCCATGCGGCTCGGTGAAAAAGATGCGGCGAGATCCTATTTAGCCGCCTTACGCTCGGTAGATATAGACAATGCAAAAATTCTAGAGAGATTTATTGCTTTAGATCTTTGGAACTGACTACTCTGATTGTTGTGAACCCTATCTCTTGTGTCAATATAGCGATATGAGCACAGCTTTGCCTCAAGAAATGGAGCAGCATACATATGCCATTATGGACGAGGTCGAGGGCTCGCATTGGTGGTTTGTCGGGCGCCGGGCGATTTTGGAATCATTTCTAAC
>JBGTCS010000424.1:0-22403 GCA_041748715.1 Pyrinomonadaceae bacterium
TTTTTGTATAGCCAGGTCCTTTTTTATGCGTTCTCGGAAAGACTTGTCGGTAAGGCCGGCTGCGGTCATCCGCTTTTCAAATTCCTCGACCGAAAGGAGGCTTTCGACCTTTTTCTTGTTTACCTCACCCGTGATTTCCTCTTCGGTCGGGACCATGCCCTCTTTCTCGGCCTTCTGGAACATCACTTCCTGTTCGACCAGACTCTGTAAGACCTGGAGGCGAGCTCCGGCCAATTCGAGCGGCGAGAGCTTGCTCTCTTGTCCTTGAGCCTGCTGCTTTACTTCACGGTCAACCTCTTCCATTGTAATTGTCTTGCCGTTGATCGTTGCCGCCGTTTCGTTCGGATCGACCGCACCTGGGGTCGAATTGGTTGATGTCGATCCGCCGCCGCATGCTGTCAAAAATGCTACGAACAGCGACATGGCCGCGAGACTAATAATGCCTTTACTTTTAATTTGCACGATTGCTTTTACTCCTTTGAACTTATCCATCTGTTTCACTTAACTTGACTATACCTAAAAGTATTTGTTATATCTTTTGTTTCGAGTTTTTCGACAATAGATCGATCCTCGTATTACCCCTTGAGGCAATATTATGGCAAAACGCTGCGACGTATGTGGAAAAGGCCCACAGTTTGGAAATAACGTATCACACGCTAACAACAAGACCCGGAGAAGGTTTAATCCTAATCTTCAGCCGGTGCGTGTTCAACTTCCCGCCGGCGGTAACGGACGTATGAAAGTCTGTACCCGCTGCATTAAGTCCGGAAAAATTATCAAGGCTGCGTAAGTATTTGAGATTCAGCTAAGAACCCAGGTTGCCAAACGCCGTTTTATTATAAGCGTTTGGCTTTCTCTTTTACACGAGCGCAATACATTCGATCTCGACTCGGGCGTCTCGCGGCAATCTGGCCGCTTGCACCGTCGCTCTTGCCGGTTTGTTCTCTCCAAAAACCCGGGCGTAGACCTCATTCATTTCACCAAAATCATTCATATCTGCGAGGAAAACCGTTGTTTTCACGACATTCGCCATACTGGTTCCTGCTGCTTTAAGCACCTCGCCCAAATTCTTCAAAACCTGTTCCGTCTGTTCCGCCACTACCTCGGAAACAAACTCGCCCGTCGCCGGATCGATCGGAATCTGTCCCGAACAAAAAACCATTCCGCCAGCCTTAACAGCTTGCGAGTATGGGCCGATAGCTCCGGGAGCACTTTCAGTTGATATGATCTCTTTCATTGGAAATTCGTTATGCGGTTCAACCCAAGCAAAAGGCGAATACTAGCAAAAAATGAGGTAAAAAGAAAGTTGGCGAAACAAGATTTGCCTTTCCTCTAGGCGTTAACACGTTCGACAGAGATAACCCCCGGCACATGCTCGATAGCACCGACCACTCTGTCCAAATGTTTTTTGTCGAATACCTCGACAGTCACCTCAATAATACCGAGATCCTCTTTGGAAACATTCGCCCGGGCGTCGCGAATTCCTGTTTTGATATCAGCAATGGCGTTTGTTATACCCGCGAGCATTCCTGTGCGGTTTTCGGTCGTGGCGAGCAGTTGAACCGACTGCTTTTGCTTCTCGTCGCTTTTGGCCCACTCGACATCGACGATCCGTTCCTTATTCAGCATCAAATGCGAAACATTTTTGCACCGCTTGTTGTGAACAACGATCCCTTTGTCCAACGAAATATATCCGATGATATCCTCGCCCCGCAGCGGCGTGCAGCATTTTGCCCGGTTGATCAAAAGGTTGTCGACGCCTTTCACAACGATCGCATCTTCGCTCAGGCCGATAAACTTCCGAACGGCCTTCATGCCGGTTTTTAGGCGCGTTTCCTGTTTATTCTCAGGGTCGAGTTCACTAAATTTTTCCGGCCCCAAAAATTTGGCAACGACGTTTCTCGGTAATGTTTTGCCATAGCCCACGGACGCGAACAGATCCTCGGGACGACCGAGGCCATATTCGTTGGCGATCCGTCTCATTTCGGTTTCGCTGCTGACAAATTTTTTCGGCGTGATGCGAAATTTCTCGGCTTCCTTTTCCAAAAGCTTTCGGCCGATCTCGATTGATTCGGTTCGCTGTTCAAGTGATATCCAGTGGCGGATGCGGCTGCGGGCTTTGGCCGTGACGGCATGACTTAGCCAATCACCCGAAGGTTTGGAGTTCTGCGTGGTCATAATCTCGACGACGTCGCCGTTTTGGAGTTCGCTCCGAAGCGGCACAATCCGCCCGTTTATCTTTGATCCCGTGCATGTATCGCCAACTACTGAATGGATCGAATATGCAAAATCTATCGGCGTCGCCCCCCGCGGAAGTTGGATGACTTTGCCCATCGGCGTAAACGTGTACACGTCCTTTGGATAAAGATCCAGTTTTAAAGTTTCGATAAAATCTTCGGAATCGTCGTCCTCCTCGGCATTTTCGACAAGCGGAAGCAATAACTTTTCGACCGTTTTTCTTAGCTCGTCTAGAGCATCGTCCTCTTCCTGCTTGCCGAGACTACTCTCTTTGTACTTCCAGTGGGCCGCGACACCTTCTTCGGCGATGTGGTGCATTTCCTCGGTGCGGATCTGAACCTCGAATGGCTGTCCACCATCGCCTATCACGGACGTATGGAGCGACTGATAGAGATTATCACGTGGAATGGCTATCCAATCCTTAAAGCGCTCCGGGACCGGCGTCCAACGGTCATGGATCACGCTTAGCGTCAGATAACAGTATTTACGTTCGTTTTCGGTTATTATACGAGCCGCTATCAGATCATAGACCTGGCTAAGCGTGATTTTTTGCTTCTTTAATTTTTTCCACAGCGAATAGAGACGTTTGACTCGGCCCTGAATTTCCACAAATGGAACTTCATTCTCGGTAAGCCTATCGAAAATAGTCGCTTTAACTTTCTCAAGGATAGCTTCGAGCTCAGGGCGACGGGCATCAACTTCTTTAGCAAGGCGTTTATATTCGGCGGGATAAAGATTCTGGAATGCCAGATCCTCGAGCTCGCTCCGCATTTTTCCCATACCCAGGCGATGGGCGATCGGCGCGTATATATCCAGCGTTTCTTGTGAAATGCGGGCACGCTTTTCTGGCTTGAGGAACTGCATCGTTCGCATGTTATGCAGGCGATCAGCCAGTTTGATCAGGACGACGCGAACATCCGTGATCATCGCCAACACCATTTTACGGACGTTTTCGGCTTGCTGCTTTTCTTTGGAAAGATCGCTTATATTGGCAATCTTGGTCAGTCCATCGACCAATAGAGCGATTTCGTCCCCAAAATACGACCGGATCGTTTCCAGATCAACCAGTGTGTCCTCGACAACATCATGGAGTAACCCGGTCGAGACACTTACCTCGTCAAGCCTCATGTCCGCCAGAAGAGCCGCTACCTCGATCGGATGTACAAGATATGGCTCGCCAGACGCACGCGTCTGCCCGCGGTGATGCAGAGCCGAGAATAGATAGGCGCGACGAATAATCTCGATATCGGCTCCGGGCCGATTTTCCTGAACTTTTTCGATTACATCCTCGATTCGGATCATTATTCGCGTTAACCTCGCTGCATGGAAAACAAAAGGTGATGCTCAATCAATTGTAATTGAGCATCACCTTAGTTGGAAATAAAACGTGTTCCTATTTGGTAGCTTCAGCAGCCTTATTCGCTTTGTCGCCTTGTTCTTTCGCCGCAAGGCGATCATCAATCTCTTTCTGTAACTTTTTGACTACATCGCTAAGATCGAGAAAAGCCTGGCGGGATGCATCGGCTTCGTCTTTTAGCCGATCGCGATCGTCATTTCTGCCGTCCATTTCAGCCACCCGCATCGCTTGAAACAAAAGGCTTGCCTTATAAGATCGAGCCGATTCAAAAACCTTCAAGACATCCAAATTGCTTGCCAGCTGGGCATCCGTCAAAGCTTTAACATCGATTTTGGCGGCATTTTTGACTTCCGGCGTCTCAAGAGCAATTGTCTGATCGATCAGTTTAGTACCTTCATCGACGCATTTGACAAGCTCTTGATATTCCTCCGGGTTAGTCGGCTTAACAAACTGAAATGCTTGTTTACCGTCCTTGGTGATCGTCTTTTTCACCTGCTCGGTATCTGTAATGTCGTTTGCACACGAATTCTTTTTCGCGGCCAACGAAGTTAAAGCCTCTGCCCGCTGTTGAGGCGGAATAGAAGTATTAGCAGCTCGTTTCGTTACCCAATCCAGCCAAAGATCGTTCTTCTGAAGGTTTTCGTATAGGCTTGCGATGGCTTTATACGAGCTTTGGTCGTTCGAATCAAGAGCCAGGGATTTCTGATATTCGGCTATCGCCTGCTCAGCCTTTTCTTTTTCCTGCCGATTTCCAATAAATTGAGAATGAAGTGTTCTGGCCAAAAAAAGCTGGGCCATCCTGCCTTCAAGGTTTTCACCGTTCGGATCTCTTGCGACCGCAGCCTTAAATAAGTCTGCTGCCTCCGGAAACTTACGGTCCTTATAGGCTCTTGAGCCATCAACTAGGTCCTTTCGGGCCATCACCTTGTTATAGTATGAGCAGTTGGCTCCTATCAATACGGTTAATGATAATAGAACCACGACCCCAAAACGAGAGAATCTCATCATTTGACTCCATACACCGCCAATGGAAACCTGCTGCACTTCGATTAATGCGGCAGGCAACTTCTTGGCAAAATTAATCTGTTAAATCATCTATCTGAAGGCCGATGGGCGAAGCACCAACCGATTTTGCGGCATCAATGACCTTTACCACATCCCCGTATCTGACTGATTTTGGAGATTTAAGGAAAATAGTCTTTTCCACCTCATTGGTACCTTCGCGAAACACGCCGTTGTTTTCCCTTTCCTTAAAAATATCACGCAACCTGTTTGAGAGTTTCTCGGTATCCGAAACATCTCCAAACGGTTCATTATTTAGAGTTATGGCCTTGGTGTCCCTGCTAATAGCAACAACCAGAGTCAGTGGATTGGGCTTGACATTGGTCTGCACTTCGTCCTTAGGCTCGGCCGGAACTTTCGCTTCAAACCGACTAGGTTTCAGAGGCGTGATGACCATAAAGATGATGATGAGCACCAAAAGCACATCGATCAACGGCGTAACGTTAATGGTTGGCTTGGCATCGCCCGAGCCGCCACTTTTAGACATTCCCATAGCTTTATCCTTTATAAAGTGATTGCGTTCACCACGCAATCACATATCTATTGAGTGGGTTCACCGCCCTTTTTCTTATCAGCGACCAATCCGATCTTGTCGATATCCTGCTTTCGAATAGTTTCGATCGCTTGAACGACGCGTCCATACTCGACATCGACGCCGCTCTTGATATAAACAATACGTTTGTCGGGCGTTTTGCCCTCCATCCGCCGTTTTATGACCTCGCCCAAAGCGTCCAGAGGAAATTGTTCCTTTCCAATGTAAAAATTACTATTGTCTGGAATGGCGATGATCACTGAAGTATCTTTAGCGATATCCCCATCTTCATCCGGACTTATCATGTCGCGAGGAAGATTTACCGAGATTCCTTGTTGAAGCAGCGGCGTGACGATCATGAAAATGATCAGCAGCACCAGCATGACATCAACCATCGGAGTCACGTTAATATCTGAGTTGTATTCGGTTTCTCCACCGACTTGTGCACCCATGGTAGTATTTCTCCTGATCGGTCAAAAATTCAAGACGACTTTACTAGCCGCGCAATGCTTTTGCACGCTGCTTGATAAAGTAGTCAACCAATTCCGACGCCGAGTTTTCCATTTCAACGCTAAAGCTTGTGACATTGCTTGTGAAATAGTTGAAAAGCCAGACAGCAGGAATAGCTACGAGAATACCGAATGCCGTAGCAACCAATGCTTCGGCGATAGCTCCACCAACCGCACCAATACCGGCCGACTCGTTAGTTTTCAATGCCTGGAAAGCTCCGATAATACCAACAACTGTACCGAACAACCCCACGAACGGAGCGGTCGAACCAACTGTTGCTAAGCCTGAAAGGCCGCGTTTCAATTCTGCCGTTTTAACTGCAATTGCACGTTCTAAAGCACGTTTCGACGCTTCCATCTCGTCAGCCGAAATGTCCGTATTACCCTGATGAGCGGCGAATTCCTTCAAACCCGACGAAACAACCATCGCCAAATGCGAATCTTTATGTTTGTCGCCAATGTTTATCGCTTCATCAATGTTGCTGTTCTTAAGAGCTTGGGCAACTTTAGGTGCATACTGACGCGATTGCTGTTTAGCCTTACTGTACGTAAGCCAACGCTCGATGCCAACAGCGATCATATAGACCGACTCGATCAGCAGAGTGATGATAACGCCCCAACCCGGAATGGTCAGACTCTTTGCGATATCGTAAATACCGAACGAAATGCCCTCGCCGGTAAACATCAAGAAAAAGCCCGAAATATCTGTTCCCATCAGGCTGGCTAAAAATGTCATGATTTTTCCTCCAAAGAAATCAAAAATTTAATAATTGCGTTGGTTAAAAGTTTGCGGAAAACGACATGACAGAGCCATTTTCCGCAATTTTCAACGTTCCATTTTACGGAACAAAATTGTATGTAATCACACCAGAAACCTTAACCGGCTGGCCGGACAATAAGGTCGGGCTGAAACGGGCTCCACGAGCCGCACCCTCCGCCGCACTGCGTAACAGCGGATGGCCACTTACCGCATTTGCCGAAATTACGCTGCCTGTTTCACTGATTAGAACCTGCACGCTTACCGCACCACCGGCTCTTACAGCCTTGGCTGCGGGTGGGTAAGAGGGTTTTGGCAAACTCGTCGCCTTACCGTTAAGAACGCCGCCAGAAACTGTTTTTGGAGCAGGTTTTGGCGTTGCCTTTGGTGGCGGCGGCGGAGCATCGTCATCATCCGAACCCGTCTTTGCCGTGCCGGTTCCCGTGGACAATCCACCGGTTCCGCCGTCAGCAACTACTCGCGAAACGCCTGGATCCACTCGAGCTCCGGTGTCAGAATCGGTGCTCCCCAGTTTTGTTAACCGATCCATTCGCATTTCCTTTACAGGGTTTTTAGCAACGCTTACCTGATCAGGCGGTTTCACCGGGCTCTGCATGATATTTTGGATCAATTCTTTACGAACGTCCACATCCGGCTGTTTCTGCTGTTCTTTTGGCTTATCAGGCTCCGGCGGCGGCTCTTCTTCAGGTACGGGAACGGGGGCCACAAGGGTAGTCAGAGCGAGGTCATCGCTTCCCATTCCAAAGTCCTTACCAAAAAGGCTTACCGTCCAAACGGTGAGCAGTGTAAAAACTGCGACCACCGCGATCCCCATGAAAAACTTTCCCCGGCGTCGATTGTCGCCAGAATTACTTTTTGATTCTACTAATTGATCGAGCATCTTAAAATCCTCCCTTTTTCCGGTGCCAAACTAGGTCAAGGGTCACGAAACCTCATTACTGCGTTAGATGGTATAAATAAAACACCACGTTGTAGTCGCCTTTATAGTGAGCGAATACAAACCGTGTTTACTTTTCTTCTTTTAACCAGTTATCAACTGCGGAACTTGTAGACTTTTACCAGTCGAACACACAAAAGTCCTACAATTCCTTCCCCTGAATACCTTCACAGTTTCAGAGAATAGTAGAAGAAAAGCATTAAATTGACCAGCAACGAATGAAGTCTAAAAGTTTAGACTTTGAAAGTCAAGAAAGGTGTTCCCGAATTTAGGTAAATATCCCGTTTTTTTTTTCAAAAATATTAACAGATCAAAAACAACTCAATAAGCGATAACTAAAGAGAGGTCATCGCTATCGAGTAACCGGACGCCGTGTCACCGATCTACGCGATGATGAAGCAAGTTTTTCGCCCGCCTGCGGTACTAAAACTTCCTTTACCCGCGAATCGCCGAGTTTGCTCTGCCACCAGATGGCGATCGGGCTTGCGATGGCAATCGTCGAGTAAGTACCGGTAATAGACCCGACAAACAGTGCAAGCGAAAAGCCACGGAGCACTTCGCCGCCAAATAGTACGAGAGCCAGTACGGCCAAAAATACAAGACCGTTTGTCACGACAGTGCGCGACATTGTCTGGTTAATCGACTGGTTAGTGAGCTTATAAAGCGATTCACCGCGGTTGAGTGACAAATTCTCACGGATTCGGTCAAAAATAACGATGGAGTCATTTACCGAGAATCCGACCAGGGTCAACAACGCCGCCAGAACCGTCAAGCTTATTTCCCATTGAAATACGGAGAAAAATGCCAATGTGATCAGAACGTCGTGAAAGACGGCAATGACGGCACCAGCCGCATAGGTCCAATCGTATCTAAAGGCAATGAAGAGCAATATACCGACCAAACTAAGCAATGTCGCGATAACTGCTTGATTACGAAGCTGAGCACCCGCAACTGGCCCGACAGAGTCCGTCCCTACGATCTTGTAAGCCGCAGCGGGATCATCGCCGATAGCTAGAGCAGCGTCAGCCTCGGGTCCAAAGGTATCAAGCGACTTCTTGACCATCGCACGTCCCAGATTGACCTGTGACTCGTCAACGGCGGGCGGAGAGGTGGAATCTGTGGCCGGAGGCGCTTCAGGAACCGGCGCTTGTGACACGCCTTCGAACAAAGGTACTTTTATGAGCACTTCATCTTGCTTGTCGAGCGACGATTGGATAACTGCATCGGTCACTCCCTGGGCCTGAAGAGCTTCTCGAATCGCGTCTTCAGCAGGTTTCTCTTTAAACTTGGCGATTATAACCGTTCCACCCTGAAAATCTACCCCAAGGTTAAAAGCGTCCGTTCCGTCCGGCGTGAGCTGTCGGCCCACGGCCGAGACCAGACCGGTCAGCAATATCGCGATCGAAACCAAGATCAGCGGCTTGCGCCAGCCCATCCAATCGACATTTATATTCTTAAAAATTTGCAGCATCTTTCCTTTTCGTTTCGGACGATCCAAAACTTACTAAATACTCAGAGTCTCCATCTTGGTGTTGCGCTGTTGAAGCCACATAAATATGGTTCGCGAGACAAAAACCGCGGAGAAAAGATTTATTAAAAGCCCTAAGACGAGCGTCACGGCAAAACCACGGATCGGACCGGAACCATAGAGATACAAAATAACGGACGAAATGATCGTTGTCGTGTGCGTATCGATAATGGTGATAAAAGCACGGTCAAAACCCTGGGCGATCGACTCGGCGACCGATTTGCCCGCTGCGAGTTCCTCACGGATACGTTCAAATATTAGGACGTTTGAGTCAACGGCCATTCCGATCCCGAGAATCAGGCCCGCGATTCCTGGCAGCGTGAGCGTAGATTTGATAGTTATTAGGGCGGCCAAAGTGAGCAGCATATTCAGGAGAAGTGCTACAACAGCATTGACACCCGCTCCTCGGTAATAGATCAGCATAAAGATGATCACAAATATAACGCCGCCAACCGATGCTTCAACACCAGCCTCGATCGAGTCGGCGCCCAAGCTTGGGCCGACC
Organism: Pyrinomonadaceae bacterium; assembly: GCA_041748715.1. Lineage (GTDB taxonomy): Bacteria > Acidobacteriota > Blastocatellia > Pyrinomonadales > Pyrinomonadaceae > OLB17. The sequence continues at coordinate 9,447 of JBGTCS010000424.1, forward strand.
GTACGTTCTTCCTGATATTCGATCTTTGCGGGCAATGCTCCAGATTTTAGAGTTAATGCGAGATCCTCGGCCGATACTTTTGTGAATCGTCCTGAGATTTGACCCTGATCAAATATCTGGCCCTTGATATAGGCTGCGGATTTGACCTCGTCATTGAGAACGACGGCCATGTAATTCCCAATATTCTTACCGGTCCAGTCGCCAAATTTCTGAGCTCCGTTCGGCTTAAGCGCAAACGAGATTTCGTAATCTCGGTCGCTGCCCGTACGCGACGTTGCGTTGGCTTCGCGAAGTTCGCTGCCGTCCACAATCGCGGGGTATTCGACCACAACAAACTGCTTGGGTTTGTTCGGATCGTTAGCGGTCGAAGCATTTGTTGGTTCGTCGCGATCCGAATACGGATAGATCCGTCGGTTTGGCGGCAGCGTTCCGCCCACCGATTGTTTCGCAGCTTCCTCAGTAGGATAGGTTGCCAAGGCGGATGGACTCGGCGGACTGACAACTTTCATAAGCGTCAGATTCGATTCGGCGCCGATTAGGCTCTTGACCCGCTCCGGATCGTCTACGCCTGGCATCTGCAAAAGTATCTGGCCCGAAGATTCGGCCCCGTGTTTTTGAAGCGTCGGCTCTTTAACACCAAATGCGTTGATCCGGCTTTCAATAATCTTCAACGCCTGATCGACCGCCTGGATTTTTAATAACCCCTGAACCTGGCCCGGCAACGACCACGTAATCGTGTTGCCATTTACGGACTCGGTCCAATTTACAAAATCGACCTTTTTCTTGACCTCATCGATAACCGCCTGAGCCTGTTCCGGATCTGACAAGACCAGTCCAACGGCAAAATCGTTCCTTTCCGCCGTGATCGTATTGCTGGTAACCGGCAATTTGGCGTCCTGCGCGGCACTCAAGGCCGCCTGGGCGTTATTCTCGGTAAGTTTTTTGAGGTAATCGTCGGTTCTGACACGCATTACGAGATACGAGCCACCCTTAAGATCGAGGCCAAGGTTAATATTTTGCGAAAGATTGTCTTTGGCACCCTGCCAGGTGAAATCATGCGCCGTCGGCATCCGACGGGGCCCGAACACCAGGTAAAACCCTGCGAGCGTGATGACGATAATGATCGCCGTTCTAATCCATAAACCGGTATTCTTCATTTTTTTGGTCAGTGGTCAGTGGTCAGTGGTCAGTGGCCGGTTTTTCCTGCCAACTGCCTAATGCCAACTGCCAACGAATTTCTATTCCGCTTTTTTGCCGACAACGGCACTCTTTCCCACCTCGAGAAACGACTTTTCGGCACTTTGAATTACAAAGCTTGTGTCCCGAACTTCTTTAATCGTTCCGATGATCCCACCATTTGTGACGACTTCGTCGTTGATACGTAGCTGTGTGATCATTTCCTGGAGCTTCTGTTTCTGTTTCTTTTGCGGCAAAATCACCAGAAAATAAAAGATCCCGAAAATAAAAACGAAAGGTAATAACGTCCAGATAATGCTGCCGCCCGCGGCAGCGTCGCCCTGGAATAGAAAGAGGTAAATATTCATGTTTAACTAATGCCTAAAGACAAAGAGAAAATAATATACATTTAGATTGGCTTTATCAAACCGCCCCTGCATCGTTATTACTCAATTTATATAAAAACTCGCTACGGAACGTCTGGAATGCGCCTAATTTTATCGCCTCTCTGGCTTTTCTCATGGTTTCTAAAAAGAATGCGACATTATGGTGCGAGATCATGATCGAAGCGGTCATCTCACCAGCCTGATAGAGATGACGCAAATAACCCAGCGAATATCGGCTGCAGACCGAGCATCCACACTCGGGATCGAGGGCTCCATCGTCGATGGCGAACCTGGCATTTCTGATATTTAATTTTCCGCGAGACGTAAAAGCACTTCCTGTCCGACCATTGCGGGTCGGAATCACGCAATCAAACATATCAACACCGCAATTTACCGCTTCGATCAAATCTTCGGGTGTTCCGACTCCCATTAAATATCGGGGAGCGATGGCGGGCATTTTCGGTGCCAGGTAATCGAGCACCTCGTACATCACCGACTTTTCCTCACCAACGCTCAGGCCGCCGATAGCGTAGCCATCAAAACCGATCTCGACGGTTCGTTCGAGGCTTTCTTGTCGCAGGTCAAGATGCCCCGCACCCTGAATGATCCCAAACAATGCCTGTCGCCCGCTCACCGGTCCGGGCAGGAATCCGGTATCCATTCCACCGTTCTGCAATTCGTCAAATCTCGATCTGGACCGGAGCGCCCAGCGAGCCGTCATTTCGAGACTTTGTTTGGTCGCATCAAAACCCGCGTCGCCTGGTGGACATTCGTCAAAAACCATCACAATCTCCGATCCCAAAGCGGCCTGAATCTCCATCGAAATCTCGGGCGACAGAAACTGTTTGCTGCCGTCCAGATGCGACCGAAACTCGACGCCTTCTTCGGTAAGTTTTATTAAGTCGTTTAAATAAAATACCTGAAAACCGCCCGAATCCGTCAAAAGCGACCGGTTCCACGAGGTGAATTTATGAAGGCCGCCCAATTTGCGAATCGTTTCAACACCTGGACGAAGAAAAAGATGATATGTGTTGCCGAGAATAATTCTCGCATCCAGCTCGTCTTCGAGCCATTCAAAACGAATGCCTTTGACCGATCCCTGCGTTCCAACTGGCATAAAAACCGGCGTTTCGATAGTCGAACGGCGGGTGGTGATCACTCCCGCACGGGCCTCGCCGTCAGTGGCCAATATTTTCCAGTCGATAGGATCCATAAAATAAAAATGGTGCCTCGCGCTCCGCGATACCGCAGTATTCGGCGGCGGCAAAGCAGCGATCGTCGGAATCTCGTCTAATGACGGCCTCCAATGAATTAACTTTTGCAGATGGAATTTATTTCTTACCGATCAGTGACCAAATATTCGGAGCACCGGTCGCCGTCTCGGAAATGATCTTTCCGTCTTCGTTCACCAAAACAGCGGATGGAGTTCCAAACATTCCAAAACCGGCCGATGTTTTGTGCCCTTCGTCCGGGACGATCGGGGAAGCCAGGTCGAATTCCTTTAGAGATTCCCGGTCGCCATCTGAAAAGACAATTAACGAGGGATCGCCCGCTCCGCGAGACCGTTCCCATTCTTGCAGATCTTTAACCATCGCTGTGCAATGCGGACACGTCTGGCTCCAAAAAGTGACGAGGGTTTGTTTACCACGAAAATAATCGCTGTTGATCTCCTGGCCTTTGATGTCTTGCAGCGAAAAGCTCGGAATGTCGCTTCCGATCTTGTTCGTATGCGAATGCTCGTTCCCGTTTGTGAAGTACTTAAATTCTTGGGCAAGGTCTTCGGTTTTAATGTTTTCTACCAAGGCTCTGATCGCCGTATCGCCTGCCGTGGCGTGGCTCGCGAGCCGTCCGTTACGATCTATCAGGATCGCGGTCGGTGTCCATTTTGCCTCGACCTGATCGGCAAGCTCACGCTGCTTTTGCAGAAGAATGGTTTTAGTTAACTCGCCGCCAAATTTATCGATATTCTCTTCGGCTTTTCCGTTGCTGACAAATACAAACCTTACCTTTCCGCCGAGCTCGTTTTGCCATTGTTCAAATTCGGGCAAAAGTGCCTTGCAGGGATTGCAAGTCGGGCTGACAAATAGAAAGAGGACCGGAAGATCATGTGCCCGAACCTTCTTAAGAGATTGTTTTTCACCATTAACGTCAGCGAGTTCAAAATCCGGAAATATCGCACCGATAGGCAGGCCTTCGTGCGGATGTCCAACATTTTCGCGTTCGACGCTGGTTCCATCACGCGCTACCAACTCCATCAATTCGATCCGGCGCATGATCTGCGTCTGCTGTTCCGAGATCCGTTTTAGAAAAAATACTACTGCGGCAAGCAAACCAACCACCGCGAGGCCAATGACAAACTGCATAACATCCTGATCCGAGTTAATAAGATTAGTTCCCTGTCCGTCTTTTCCCGATATGACCAAAACGGCGGCGACAATCAGTAAGGCCGAATTTCGTAAAACGCTTACCTTCCCCACCGGTTCACTTTGAAGCTGGCCAAAACAATGGCAATCGGGAGCGTTACCTTTGGCCATTTGATAGAGCATTCCCGCGGTAAAAATAGAAAACAGTGCGGCCGCAACGATCGCCCCGAACCAGGACGTGTCGACAAACAACAGTAATATCGCGGTCAAAAGCTCGACTGCCGGCAAAAGGTAAACTGCCGGGTTGATAAAAACTTTCGGGACGCCAAATGCCGCAAAGGCGACCTTTGACCCTTCCGGATCGAGCAACTTTGCCACGCCCGCCACGCCAAAAACGCCGGCCAGCAAAAGTCTGAAAATAAGCAGAACGACTTCCATCACAATATAACTAAAATTCTATTGAATGCCGGACCAATAATCTACTTTGCAGAGAGCGGGAAATCGATGGACTCATTTTCTTGGCTTCGCTTTATGACGCTCGACGAGCCGAATCGGCGTTGCAAAAAAGCTAAATTTTTCTCGGAGCTGATTCTCGATATAACGGAGATATGAAAAATGTAGCCCGGGTTTTCCACCCGAAGTAAACAAGATAAATAACGGCGGACGCATCCCCGCCTGGGTCAGAAACTGCACCTTCAATCGCGAGACTCCGCCTCTAACCGGCGCCGGCGAGCCACCGCCTTTTGGCTGTAAGATAGCATCTTCGAAGAAGCGGTTTAGACGCGACGTTTGAATTCGTTCGTTGCGGGCATCGTTAGCGAGCTTTACCAGCGGCAAAATTTTCGCCACCCGCTGCCCGGAAAGAGCTGAAATTGTCACAATCGGTGCCCAGTCGAGAAATTTCATCGCCATCCGCAGCGTGCGTTCAAATTCGTAGATCGTATTGGTCTCTTTTTCCTCAAGCGCGTCCCATTTGTTGACCACAATAATCACCGAACAGCCCGAATCGACGGCGTAACCAGCGATATTCGCGTCGAGATTGGTTACGCCTTCGATGGCATCGATCACCAAGATCGCCACGTCTGCTCGCTCGAGAGCTTTTCTGGCCATGATCACCGACAGTTTTTCGGCCATCTCGGTGGTTTTGCCTTTTCGACGAATACCGGCCGTGTCGATCAGCGTATAATCCTGTCCCTCGACAGTCAGATGCGTGTCGATCGAATCGCGGGTCGTACCGGCGATCGGTGAAACGATCACACGTTCCTCGCCCAGAATTTTATTTAGGAGCGACGATTTACCGACATTTGGACGACCGATAATCGCGAGCTTGATATCGCTGCTTGCCACTTCCTCAGCATCATCCTCAAATTCCAGATGCTCAAACACCATGTCGAGCAGATCGCCGATACCCGTTCCGTGTTCAGCAGAGATCGGCGACATTTCAAAGCCAAATTGATAAAACTCACCCGCCTCGTTCTCAACCTTTTTTGACTCGACCTTGTTGGCGGCGATGATCACAGGTTTGCCTGTGTTTCGAAGCAAAACGCCCAGTTCCTCATCAAGCGGCGTCACACCGGCCCGCGAATCAAGAACCCAGATAATTGCAACAGACTCATTAATGGCGAATGATGCCTGTTTAAAAATATTGGCGGGAATAATTGCTTCGTCATCGGGCACGATACCGCCGGTATCGACCAGTCGAAATGTCTTCGCCTTCCACTCGACATCGCCAAACATCCGGTCGCGCGTAATACCCGGTTCATCGCCGACGATCGCCTTGCGGCTGCCGGTTAGGCGATTAAAAAGCGTGGATTTTCCGACATTCGGCCGGCCGATAATTGCAACCAACGGTTCTGACATAAGGCTCAATTCTACTTAGCTAGTGTCGGTGTGACAAACGCGATAACACGTCAATTAGAAACCGGCGCGATTATATTGCCCGCAACTACTCGCTATTCTAATTTGCTTGTTCCGGTTTGCTGGCCGACAAGAGCATAATATTCGAAAGTAAATAGGCATGATTTGCCGCCCAATCATGAGCAAACGCTTTTCGATCATTGTCCCTGCATATAACGAATCCCGGCTACTGCCGCGGCTTCTCGAATCGATCAGGATCGCCGCGATCCGCTATGATATCGGCAGCGTCGAAATCATCGTCGCAGACAATCAGTCGACCGATAACACGAGGCAAGTGGCCGAATCAATGGGTGCTGTTGTAGTTTCTGTTGAAAAACGTCGGATCGCCGCCGCCCGAAACGGAGGTGCCGCAGGGGCGACGGGCGAAATTCTATGTTTTATCGATGCCGATTCTCAGATCCATCCGGACACGTTTATCGAGATCGATAAAGCGATGTCGGCCGATACCTTTGTTGCGGGTGCGACCGGCGTTTATTTGGAGCGAAAATCGGTCGGCCTGATCCTGACCTATCTGATCATGCTGCCATTAACGTGGATCACCGGAATGGATACCGGTGTCGTTTTCTGCCGACGCGAGGATTTTGCGGCAGTCAAAGGTTATAACGAAGCTCTCTATTTTGCCGAAGACGTCGCTTTTTTGTATGCATTAAAAACACGCGGGGCACCAAAAAACCAACATTTAACACGACTCTCAGGTGTAAAAGCTCTCGGCTCGACCCGAAAATTTGACGAAAAGGGTGATTGGCATTACTTTCCGATCATTGCAAAGGGAGTTTTTATGCTGATAAAAAACGGGACAAAGGTTTTTCTACGACAGGATGACGTGCCGGATTATACAGATTATTGGTACCGCCCGCCGCGATAGGTCATTCCTTTACAAACTGGTAATCGACCCGGACGTTTAGCTGTCCGATGCCGATCTCAGGCCGCACATTGACGGCCCGCATCCGTAAATTTCCCGAATTCTGGACTGGAATACCGATCGAAAGCTTTTCCATATTGAGGATCTCGATCGGATTTAACTTTTTGTCGATTGAGGTTTGGATCAATTTAGCGATTATGGTTCCGCCGACTCCGCCGGTCCCGTTGAGATTTACATTCAACACTTTCGCCCGCCCGACGAGTCGCTGAGTATTTGGTTCGAATGCCAACTCGATATTGGTTTCGGCCACACCTGCAAAATCGACGCATCCGAAAAATGGCGGGGCATACTTACCCGAAAACGCGAGCGGCACGAATATTTTACCCGAGCGAAACCGGACAGCCGTCCGGACGCCATTAAACTCTTTCAGGATCTTAACCGACTCGCTGCAAATCGAGGTTTGGCCCGAAGTTATGGACCCAAAACCGTTCGAAGCAAATGAGGACGACGCTCCCATTGGCTGAATTCCTGTTGTCGGCGAAAGCACGACATCTCGACGCAGATCGTTTTGAGACATCGAAAACTCGGGCGGCTCAAAGTTCTGAAAAACCGATTCAAGCAAAGCGTCAAAAAACGCTTCGTTCAAAACGATGGTTACCTCAGCCTTTTGAGCCGAAGCCGTCGAAATAAATAAAAATACCGCCAGGCAGGCGGCAAATGTTCGTTTATGCATTACTTAACCTCTTGAAAAAACTATTATCCATTACCACGACCTGTCCGATGTTCCGCAGTCGAAATATGTTGTTCAGTTATTTCGATCAAAGCCCGCTCCTGACAACATCGTGAAGCCGCAGCAATCCGACGCAGCAGCCATCCGCGTCGACGACCGGCAGGACCGAGATCTGCGACGGCCGGTCTTCCATCAGTTTTAGCGCCTCAAAGGCCCGCATTCCCGGTGTCGCCGAGATAGGGGAACTGGTCATCATTTCGGCGGCGGTCAATAATTCAAACTTTTCAGGCGGCGTCTTTTCGATTGTCCGACGCAAATCGCCGTCGGTTACTATTCCTACCAAGATCGATGCGTCGTCAACAACATTCACTGCACCGAGCGAATGACCTGAAATCGACTTGACAACATCGAGCCATCCGGCCGATGGAGAAATATTAGGACTCGCGTGCATCAGATCGGCGACCGTTAGAGTCAACCTCTTTCCAAGCCTTCCTGCCGGGTGATTGGCCGCAAAATCGTCCTCAGTCAAGCCTTTTGACTCCATTAGGGCCATCGCGATCGCATCGCCGATCGCTAGAGCAACCGTTGTTGACGCGGTCGGAGCAAGATTGAGCGGACACGCCTCTTTATCTACCGATGCGTCCAAAACAACGTCAGATTGGCTCGCCAGTGACGACTTGATCTTTCCGACAATCGAGATAATCGATGAGCCTCGCCTTTTTAATGCGGGCAGGATCGCCAGGATCTCGTCGGTTTCACCGGAATTGCTCAACACGATCACGACATCGTCTTTAGCGACCACGCCCAGCCCACCGTGCAAAGCGTCAGACGGATGAATAAAAATCGCCATCGTGCCCGTGCTTGTCAGTGTTTGCGCAATCTTTTGCGCGATCACGCCCGATTTGCCGACACCGACGACAACGGCTTTTCCAGAGCAATTTTCCAATGCCCCGATTGCCGCCTCAACGTGCGTGCGGTCAAGTTTCGCAGAGGCATGCATAATGGCCTCTGCCTCGATCCGCAAAATTTCGATTACTTTTTCGTAGTTTTTTGACACAGAACTATATGTATGACCTTTGCGGAACAGGCTGGTCGCTCTCGATACACCGCAACACGCCCCTTCGATCTATCCTGGACACTGAATCTAATTTTTAACATTCTACACGAAAATAAAATTACACCCTTTTGAGAAAAGAGTTATATTTGTTCAATTCTCAAATTAAAGTGACATTGCCTGTCCTGTTACTGTAAGTAAAATTTACTTCCACGATGAAAGGCGATCTGCAAAATAGAATAAAGGTTTACCACCAGGCATTCTCGCGTTTAAATAAGATTCATAAAGAAATCGCCGCCGGAGAGTATCCGTCGGCACAATTACTGGCAGACCTATGCGATGTCAATATTCGAACTATCAGGCGGGATTTGGATGTTCTGCGATATGACTTAAATGCTCCGCTAAAAAATGACCGCCGGAAAAAAGGTTACTTTTACACCGATTCCGCTTGGTCGCTTCCCTTACACAAATTGACCGAAGGTGATCTATTGGCATTTTTCATTGCCGAAAATGCCCTTAGACTTACGGGCCACACGCCTGAGGCGGCCCAGCTAAAAAAATCTCTGAGCAAGTTAGCTTCGCTTCTGCCTGAAACCGTTTCCATCAACCTGGCGACGCTAAACGAGAATATCAGTTTTCAAAATCCGGCATTCGAAATGTCGCCGCCTGAGACATTTCTAAAACTCGCAGAAGCATCATCGAGCCAAACAACGGTCGAGTTCGATTACTATTCACCTCATTCAGAGAAATCTTCCAGTCGGAACGTTGATATTTATCAGCTCCATAATTTTGGGGGTGACTGGTACGCGATTTCATTTGACCATCAGAGCGGTCAAATGCGTGATTTTCACGTCGGCAGAATTACAAATCTAAAACTCACCACGTCTGGATTTGATATAGATAAAAGCCTCTTTAAAAAAGACGACTATCTACGAACCGGTTTCAATATGATGCGCGGTGGAAAAATAACAACAGTCGAAATCCTGTTTGACCCTTATCAAGCACAATGGATTCGCAAACGAAACCCTTTCCATCCGGACGAAAACAGAGAGGAATTAGCCGATGGCAGTCTTCGGCTTTCGTTCCAAATCGGCGAAAACGGACTCGAAGCAGTCGCAAGATTTTGCCTTCAATATGCAGGCAATTGCATAGCGGAAAAACCGGTCAGACTTAAAGAAATTATCCGAGCAAAACTACAAAAGGCAATGGAGATGCACAAATGAATAATTCACAGCCAACAATTACTGTTCAATTTCCGGTTCAGGGCCGCCATCTGCCCGCCGACCACGGCTATTTACTTTACTCGGCTATCAGCCAGATCAAACCTGGACTTCATGAAACCGGCTGGCTTGGCATTGAACTGATAAGCGGAGTTCCTTTTGACAAGGGCGTAATTGTCTTGCCGACGCGCGGAGCAAGTTTGCGGCTGCGGATTCCGGCGGACAAATTCGGCGAAGTAATCTGTTTGGCCGGAAAGCAACTTGACATCGACGGGCATAAGATCCGCTTGGGAATTCCGACCGCCCGGCCTCTGCTTCCCGCTCCGGCGCTTTATTCACGGATCGTAACTTTCAGAAATTCGCTGGAAGTGCCGAAGTTTCTCGAAACGGCAAAGCGCGATCTGACGGAAAACGGGATCGCGGCCGAATTGGAAATCCCAAAAGAATCGCACAGCCGCCATCGCCGCATCATCACCATCAAAGACAAAAAGATCGTCGGATTCTCGCTCATCGCCCACGGCCTCAACGACGAAGATTCGCTCCGGCTCCAAACCATCGGCCTCGGCGGCCGCCGCTCAATGGGCTGCGGAATCTTTAACCCAATTCGCAAGCCTGTTGATTTTGAGGGAGAAAGTGATGCAGTTTGAAACGCTTTTAGCAAAAAGTTTTGACGAGCCGGATGGCAAAATCCCGGCTTATGCAAAGTTGTTGCCGCATTTGCGATTGGTAGAAGATTCTGGAAAAGCAATCTTTGAAATGGTCGGCGAAAAGGTTTTGCGACAAATCGGATTAAACGATGCTGTCTGGAATTCAAGGCTGACGCGCGGTTTAACTACAGCGTGTTTGTGCCACGATATTGGCAAAGCAAATGATGGTTTTCAGAAAATGGTTCGTGGCCAAATTTCCCCAAAACTTCAACCGATCCGCCACGAACTTTTGAGTGCTTTGGTGCTTGCCGACGATGGCGAAGTGAAGAATTGGGCATTAAATCTATTAAGTGAAAACGACAAATTCGATGATGCGGAACAATTGCTGGAATCCGTTATTGCGGCCGTTGGCGGTCATCATCGAAAGCTGGATGAAGAATGGAAAAAGGCTTCGCTTGCGGTGCGTGATGGCGGTTGTGGGCAAACGGTAAAAACTTTCTTGACACATGAAAATCTGAAACCTCTTTTTAACGGAAAAGTTACTAAAGAGATTGTTTTTGATTTAATCCCAAACAAAGAAAACTCTTTGCAAGATAAGCGGATTGATTTTTTGTTTTCCAGCATTAAATTTGCAAATAGCCTCAACGAAAATCTTGATTGGTGGCGGTTTTCCGCCGTTTTGAAAGCATTGACTGCGGCGGCTGATGTTGCCGGAAGTGCTTTGCCTGAAAAGGATGTTTCACCGCGAAAATGGATTGAATTAAATCTTGCCGAAGGTCAATTTCTCAGAGCCGAACAGATGCGTGAAGTTGTTAAAGTGCGTTTGAATGGAAACGAATTGCGAGCTTTTCAAAAAGCCGTTGGAGCTTCAAAAGCAAAGGTAACGTTGGTCGAGGCGGGATGTGGGACAGGAAAAACTGTTGGGGCGTATGACTGGGCGGAAAAACATGCTGAAAATAAAAAATTGTTTTTCTGTTATCCGACAACGGGAACGGCGACCGAAGGTTTTCTCGGTTATGTTGCTGAAAACGATGTTGAAGCTGAACTTGTTCATTCACGTTCAAGCGTTGATTTTGAGAAGATTTTTCAAGTTGCTGACGAAGAGCCTGAAGAAAAACAAATCAGAATCAACTCTTTAGAAATGTGGTTTCCGCAAGTCGTGGTTTGCACGGCCGACACGGTTTTATCGTTGGTCAGAAATAACAGAAAAGGCTGGTATAATTCGCCTTCAATACTTTCGGCTTCGTTTGTTTTCGACGAACTTCACGCCTACGACAATCGAATGTTTGCGGCGGTTATCGCACTCATCAGGGCTTTGCCGAACGCACATTTTTTGTTGATGACGGCTTCGTTGCCGAAAGAACGGAAAGTGTTTCTGGAAAAACATATCGAAGGCATTGAGCAAATTCAGACTCCGAAAGAACTTGAAGAATTGCCGCGTTATGAATTTCAAAAATTGACGGACAGAAGCAAAGCGTTTGAAATTGCGGAAAGAGCCGGAAACGAAAATCTGAAAATTCTTTGGATTTGCAACACGGTTGCCCGGACTCAGAAAGTTTTCGATGAACTAAAAGACTTAAATTTACCAGTTCAAACTTATCACAGCCGTTTCAAATACGAAGACCGCAGAGAAAGACATCGGCAAGTAATTGATGGTTTTGATTGGGGAAAATCAGACGGAAGTTTGATTGCGGTTACAACGCAGGTTGCTGAAATGTCTTTGGACTTGGATGCGGATATTTTGATTAGTGAAATTGCTCCGGTTCCTTCGATGATCCAAAGGCTCGGCAGATTAAATCGCCGCATCAATTTGGATAATCGAGGAACACCGCGAACGGCTTATTTTTATGTGCCTGAAAAAAGGTCACCTTATGGCAAAAACGACGAGGAAGCCAAAAAGATATTTGAACAATCAGAACATTGGCTTGATGAACTCATAAAACTAAATGCAGATCGTCCTTTGAGTCAAGCGGATTTAGCCGAGTATTTTCAAAAACTGCCTTCGCTTGACGAAGAGAAACTTGATAAGAGAGCTTTGCGAACAAATTGGCTTGATTCGGGTTGGTTTGCGATACCAGAAGAAGTTCGTGATCCGAATGTGTCAGTTTCCGTAATCTTGCCCGAGGATGTAAATGCTTGTTTGAACAGCATTAGAGCGATAATCAACAAATCAATTCCAATGAATTACAGCGAAAGAATGGAAGGCTGGCGTGAACTGAAAGGAAACCTGATTGCTCCGCCAAACACAATCGAGTATGACAAAGAGAGAGGTGCAGAATGGCTTTAGAAATGACGTTAAAACTTAATGCTTCCGGAATGACGAGTCTGCACAAAGCCGGTTTGGCGGGACTTTATATGACGCTCAAAGCCTTTGATAAAAATGATGTCGAAATCGCAGGTTTGAACTGGAAACTGCAAGAAAAGCAAATAATCTTGCATTGGACGGATGCAGCGCCGAAAAACGTATTCAGCAAGTTGGTCAAAAAATCTTTTTGGATTGACGATCAAGGATTTATTCGGCTTTACGGTCTTGAGGCGAACAAGGAAATGAATTTGGAGCAGCGTCATTTGCTTTATCAATCATTGCTCAATAGTTTTCTTC
>JBGTCS010000425.1:0-2770 GCA_041748715.1 Pyrinomonadaceae bacterium
CCAAAAAGCGCCAGACTCGGCACCGTCTGCATTATATTTGCAAAACCCAGAACGGGCGTTTGGAGCGATCTGACCCGCGTCAGCAGAATGCCGAGCGGGACGCCGAGCAGAATGGCGAATCCGGTAGAGATAAATACAAGAAAAATATGCTCGCGGGTTAATGTGAGCAGCTCGGGCCAGTTATGTTTCAGGAATTCAAGAAAACGCATTGGGGCAGATTTGAATTGTAACAAAAGATAGTCTATCTAGGCCGTTTTATTGTTTGATGCCATAAGAATAATTAGAATCAATCATTGGCATCGGGACCGTTCGCCCTGCAAGAGGAAGCCTTTTCTTGACATAAGGACGGGTTCTCGGCAATATTGCTAAATGCTCAAACCTTTAGCTCCTCGATTTGGGATTGGTGAATGGTACGGTCACTCATTCATACATCTGAGTCGGGCACAAAGAATTGCCTTTGCTAGGGATGCAAAAAAACAAACCAAAAAGGTTGCTCCCCCTTGTCCTTTCGTATCAGGCGGAGAGATTAAGCTTTGCAATAAAAAAGGTGGAATCTGTTCGCTTAGGCTTTACGAGCGTTTGGAGGACGGAAGTGCACGGGCTTTGGAAGGCGACGCCGGAAAGTTAAGGGTAACATGTCCGCGGAGATTCATTCAGAACAATACCGTTTTTTCTGAAGTCGCAACAATTGTGATCGGGACGGAAAATCCGGAAATCATTCCAGAAATACGATTTCTTAAACGTCCGGCTAATTCAACAGAGGACACCTTAGACACGACTAGCCGTAAGGCCGAAGATGTGGGAAACATCGATATTGTTTTAGTTAACTCATCCGAAGATCGATTTAACTGGTGTGCCCTCGAAATGCAGGCCGTGTACTTTTCTGGCGAAAGTATGAGTTCGTTTTTTGACCAAATCGAAGACTATATGGGCCCGGGGATTCCTTTTCCTGACAAAAACCGCAGACCTGACTATCGTAGTAGCGGACCGAAACGACTAATGCCTCAGCTTCAAATCAAAGTGCCCACACTGCGACGATGGGGAAAGAAGATGGCGGTCGTCGTTGATGTTCCGTGGTTTCGCACGAACGTTGTAGACGTTGAAACAGTTAGCGATATATCTAACTGTGACATTGCTTGGTTTTTAATTGATTTCGACGAATCGAGCAATCCGGCGACACTCGTCATTAGAGAATTGGAACTTCAAACTCTAGAGCAGGCAGTCGTCGGCCTTACAGGGGGCTTTCCAGTAACATTGACTGAGTTTGAGTCAAAGATTCGCGAGAAGATGCTACCGACACGGTAGCATTACAGCCATGCCAAATCGTTACTAATAACTAATTCACTCATAATCGCGTGATGCGTATTTTTCATGGGAACCTCGGCGACCTCAAAGTGGTGCTTCCTAGCGAGTCTTCGAATTTGTTCATTGTTGTCGTATGTCATCATGAACCGCCCCTCAATCTTTGATGTTGCCTCAAACAATTCTTCATGGTCGATATCGGAATGCAAGTATAATCGGCGTCCAGCAACAGTATATGGCGGGTCAATAAACCAAGATATATCTTCATTTGTTGCATTGTTTTCTATAAATTTAATGCCGTCGCCTGAGTGAAATTGAATACTCATATGCAAGAGATGTAAGTCAAGCAGTCGATTTCGTAGAGTTTCCGGATACCATCGACTCGCAACACCTCGACCATTTTCACCATTTCGCATCAGACTCGCGCCGGGTGCCATAATTCCACCACGTTGTACCCGATTTCGTACAATCGTCGCAAACGCTCTACTCAAAATGTCGTCCGGCAAATACTCATTCTTAAGTACTTTGAGAGCGTTGGCTTCTGTGCAATTAAAGTCTATTATCCTTTTCGCAAGTTCGGGAGCGTCTCCGTTTACGATAATTTGCCATACCGAACCTACATTCACATCCCTTTCGATCAATGTAATTTTCTCGGTTAGCCGATCGAACAAGGCAGAAAGGGCAATAATGGCTCCACCAGCGAATGGCTCGGCCAAATGCTTCGCCGGTTTTGTACAACTTCCAAGCCAACGTCGAACGAGCGGAACCAACCATGTTTTTCCACCGGGATAACGAAAAGGGCTTCGATGTTTGACCGAAGAAACATTTATTACCTTAGAAGTGGGAGCAAAATCCCCCAAAACAAGCTGGGAGGATGGAGTGCGTGATTCCGAATGGACAATATCGCTACCGCTCGCGTTGTCAAATGTACTCATTGTTTTCGCTCCCGTTTCGGCTGGTCCCAGTTCGCACTTTTGCATTTAGGACAAACCCTCGGCTTTTCGTCCTTTCTTCTTGGACGCCATTCATGTCCACACCGACACCGACACCCCTCTAGGACAATAACCCCAATATCTCTCAATCTTTTCACTTCCTAAAGATTACAACAAAGACTCTTCTCTTGGCAAGGATCTTTCCCTACTAATAGTAACTACTCTTAGTAATGTAAAAAATTCCATTCTCAATTAAATATCACTGGCTCACGACTCTATACGTCGCCAAAAACTTCGGTTTAACGCGCCCTTTGGTTTTTTGCTCAAAGGCGAAAGCGTATTTGATCAACAGCGAATCCGAAAAAGCCTTGCCAAAAAAAGCCATTCCCGTTGCCGTATTTTCCCGCAGTCCCACCGGTACCGTTATATACGGATATCCGGCAACAGCAGCTATCGACCACGTCGCCCCGCTTGTCGGGGAAACGATCGCGTCCAGTTTGTTTTTAGCGATCACGGCGTCTATCCCGTCTTCGCGG
>JBGTCS010000426.1:0-2458 GCA_041748715.1 Pyrinomonadaceae bacterium
AATCGCTGCTGTCCCCGGCCGCCACCGCCGCGGCCGTCGCCGATGCGATAGGTGCCCGCGCTGTGCCACGCCAGGCGGATAAATAAACCGCCGTAGTGACCAAAGTCCGCCGGCCACCAGTCTTTTGAGTCGGTCATAAGCGCCGCCAGATCTTTCTTTATAGCCGCCAGATCTAGATTTTTGAACTCTTGCGCATAATTAAAGCCCTCGCCCATCGGGTCAGATTTGGCCGTGTGCTGCCGGAGAATATCCAATTTCAGCATGTTCGGCCACCAGTCACGGTTGGCTCTGAAAGTTCCGTGAGTATATTTCAATGCTCCGCTTGTGAACGGGCACTTGCCCGAACCATTCTCTTCTTTGTTGTTTTCCATCTCGTTTTTCCCTCTAGTTTAAAATGTTATTCGTCCTTAAGATTCCTACACGTTCAGAAGCAAATTCATTGTTAAGCACATTCAGGACACAACCCGTTCAGCGTAAGTTCAATCGATCCGGCTTTGAATTGCGAGAGCCTGGCCGCCTCTCGGAGCAATTCGTCAGGAATACTGAGTTCCATATCGACAAGTTTTCCGCAGTCGCGGCAGATCGCATGGTCGTGACGAGTCAGACGCCGATCGTAGCGGGTCACATCAGCCCCAAAGCGAATCTCGCCGATCAAGCCTTCGTTTTTCAGGTAGCGAAGCGAATTGTAAACGGTCGCAAAAGAGATGCTCGGCAGCAGCCGACGCGCAGCGTCAAAGACCTCATTCGCCGTCAAGTGCTCCTCCGCTTCGCGGATTACCTGTAGAATTGCTTTTCGCTGTTTAGTAAGTCCGATGCTCTCGATATCGTCCATGGAATTTGTTGTGCTCACTTAATTGGATTTAGAATAATTCTATTTTAGAAAAAGGTCAAATTGTCATTATTGAGACTGATTCCAGTTAATCCGGGATTCGTCATTAGCGTAAAATCTCCGATTCCTTGCGCAAGCCCGCGCGTAAGCAAGGGCGTATCGCGCGAGTTCGGAGGTCACGCCTCCCTCCAAAACCTGACTCGAATCTATCGCCCTTGCTTACGCGCGGGCTTGCGCATTGGGCTTCAATCTCAAAAAACGCCCAACGCCGAATCTGGGTTAAGTCGTGACGCGAAAAATCGGGTCGCAAACAAAAAAGAGCAGTCCGAGATTGTTGTTAGAAGAAGCTTAATTCTTTTGCAATCGAATCAGCCAATACCACCACAATAAATGAAAGGCGGCGAAAACAGCGAACAGCGCCCAACCGATCAATGGATATGTGAGATTACCCTCCATAGTTGACCACGCGAGGCCGATTGCAGCTGTAAAGGACCAGATTAGCTTTAGCTGGAGCATTCCTTTGAATGATTCAGCGCCCGCGTTCCGTCCCAGGAGCGATTCGAGGCCGATGCCGAAAAGAGCTGCCGCAGTCAGACGTGCGGCGAACGGATCGATTTCTATCCATCCCAGAAACCCGAGCACCTCACGCGGAACCAAAAACAGCGGTAGAGCAACGATCATATCGATTGCAAAATGCAGTACAAACCACATGCGTAATGCGGCCGGCACTTCACTTTCGTCGCGGTCAGATTTATTCATGCTCGTTCTCCTTTACTCGGGATTTTCAATAGGTTCTCTTGTTAGTAAAATATCATCTAGTTTCCTCGCGTCCGGCAACCTACACAAATTATGAAAAAGTTTCCTTTATATTTCCTCATCACCCTTGTCGCTCTTGCGGCAACCGGTCAGACTCCGAATCCGCAATTGCAAACGCCTGCGGAGTCGGTGGATACGACCTCGCGACCGATCAAGTATCAGGTTCATCGGGCGTATGAATTTGCCGAGGATGGCGTGACATTTTCCAATCAGTTTGCCGGAGCACGTTTGAGTAATGTCGAACGCATCGGACCGCTCTCCTATACGGTGACGATCAATCCCGAGAATGCCCCCATAAATATGAGCCCATGGTATGCCTTTAAGGTCTGGGGCGACCGGTCGAAAGATGTCAACGTGAGGCTCGTGTACCCGGAATATGCACGCCACCGCTACGATCCGCAGATCAGCAACGATGGCCATAAATGGAGGCTGCTCGAAAAGGACCGGATCACTGACGAGGAAAAGGGCTCCGGAACATCCGGCCCCGAATCGCGACCGAAAAGCATCGTGATGCGGTTAAAGATTGATCGAAAGCCGCTATGGATAAGCGCGCAGGAATTGCAAAACTCGGCAACCGTCTTTCGCTGGCTGGACGAGATAGCAAAGAAACGTAATCTCCAGATCTCAGAGATCGGCCGCAGTCTCGAAGGCCGTCCGATCAAAATGCTGACGATCGGCAAGCCTGATTCGAAAAAAATGATGATGGTTATCTCCCGTCAGCATCCGCCCGAGGTGACTGGCTATTTTGCTATGCAGGCCTTTATCGAGACGATTGCGGGAAAATCCGATCTCGCCAAAAGGTTTCGTAATGAA
>JBGTCS010000427.1:0-1947 GCA_041748715.1 Pyrinomonadaceae bacterium
TCAAGCTCGTCGCGCCTCATTTCTTTCGGGCGCGGGTAACCGCTGTTTTCGAGTGCCCGAACGACCGCACCACCGACCATACCGCCAGATCCGGCTACATAAATTCGTTTATCTTTGTATGTCATGCCGACAATAACAGCCAAGCCAGAACTGCAGGTTCAGGAAATACGGGCCGGAAAAAGAGAAAATATTTACTGCTCCTCGTCAGCCGAATTGTAGTTACTCCGGTGATAATAGCTCTGGTAGTAGTAGTAGTTGTCCTTTGTGTTCAGGTTGACGTTGTTTAGCACGACGCCGAAAATCTTTGCACCGATCTCGTTTAGCAATTGCCGCGAGCGGCGAACGACCTGGCGTGAGCTTTTACCGGCATGGACGACGAGTATCACACCGTCAACCATCGACGCGATCAATACGCCGTCGGTAAACGAGGCGATCGGCGGCGAATCGACGACGACGTGCGTAAAACGGTTTTGCAGCATCCGCAGTAGCGTAGCCATTTGTTCGGAACCGATAAGTTCCGCCGGATTTGGCGGGATCGGGCCGGAGGTCAGCAAATATAGCTTTGTTTTTTCGTCCTGTTTTACCGTCGCCGTTATCTCATCGTCGGTAAGTTCGCTTGCGAGCAGCGTACTCAAACCCTCGCCGTTGCCGATACCAAAGATCGAATGCAGACGTGGCCGTCGCATATCGGCGTCGATTATCAGCACTTTGCCGCCCGTCTGGGCAAGACTGATGGCAGTATTTGTCGCCGTCGTCGTTTTGCCCTCGGACGGAAGGCTGGATGTGATCAGCAGCGATTTTGGAGCATGTCCGGCGGTCGATAGCAGTATCGACGTTCGCAAATGCCGGTAGGCTTCAGCGAGAGCCGAGCGCGGGTCGGCTGAGATTAGCAAAGGCGAATGCGGTTCATCGTCACCCTCGGTCGCGCCAACAAGCAGCAGCTTACGTTTTGGCAGCGAATCGATGGTCGGAATTGCAGCGAGTGCGGGCAGTTGCAGATAATTCTCGATCTCTTCAGTCGTGCGGATCGTGTCGTCAAGATACTCAAAGAACAGAGCGAGGCCCATTCCAAAAAGTGTCGAAAGAAATAGTGCGGCTGTGACCGTTACGAGACGACGCGGGCCGACGGCTGTTTCCGGCGGAATGGCGATCTCGATAACGCTGATATTGTTGTCCGAACCCTGTGCGGCAATGTCGTTGCCGCTCACTTGCTTTCTCAGATTGTCGAGAAACCCTTTGTTGGCGTCGATCTGCTGCTGGAGCAGCTTAAGGCTCACCGCACCTTCGTTTTGTCCCTGAGCTTCGGCGTACTGCTTGTTAAAATCAACGCGGATCTTATCTTCGGCGTCCTTTAATTGCAGATACTTAGTACGCAGATTCTCAAGCATTCCTTTAGCTGCGCGTTGACGATAGGTTTCGAGATCGGACCGGAACCTGGCGACAGCTTTATCTATAGAATCTTCGTAACTACTAATTTTAGAATCGATCTCACGTATTTCCGGAGCGCCTTCCTGAAATTCCTGTAGTTTAGATGCACGGTCCTGCCTGAGGTCTGCGATCTTCTTAATTACATCGGCCTGTAGAGCACGAATATTGTTCTCTTGCTCAGTGCTAAACCGGGCAGTTTGCTCATCAGCCAAAGCCTTCACCTTTTCAGGGGAATTAGCGACGGCCAGATAGTTGGCTTCGGCATTTTTGCGGAGGTTTTCAGCGTCAAGGAGCTGTCTGTTAAGCCCAGAAAGCCGCTGCATAACGATGGTGTCATCACCATCCGTTTTTAAAATACCCTCGCCTCTTGTTAGTTCGACCAGCTTTTGCTCATCGTTCTTAATGTCGGTTTGCAGGTTAGCCATGCGTTCCTGCAAGAAATCGTTGGTTTTACGGCTCGTTCCCGACCGTTTTTCCTGATTAACGCTTGTAAACGTCTCGCCTATCGCGTTGACGACG
>JBGTCS010000428.1:0-2731 GCA_041748715.1 Pyrinomonadaceae bacterium
GGTCGTCAGCGAACGTACAAACTCTTCATCCGCATCGCTGTCGGCACCCCGAAGCCGGTGGTTTAAATGGGCGGCTACTATTCGATGATCTAGCTTTTTGCGAGTTTTAAGTTCATTTAGGGCCAATAGCAAACTTACCGAATCGGCGCCTCCGGACACGGCAATCACGAGTGTCTTGTTTTCGAAAGGCAGATCAAGCCGCCGCCATTCGGTTATGAGATTTCGAACAAACTGATGCATAGACCGGATTACGGGTTAAATACAGGCCGTTTTTGAACCAAAACCGTGCACCGCGATGTGCAAATCAGCCTCTTACGATCATCGGTGATCTCTATATTCCATACACAGAGGCTGCGGCCCGGATAGACGGGCCTGGCTTCGACCGTTATCACGCCTTTGCTCACCGACCGCAAATGGTTTGCATTGATCTCAATGCCGACCGGCGTCACCTTAGACAGATCCGCACCCGCTACGACGCCGACCGACGCGGCCGTTTCGCACAGATATAGCGAGACACCGCCGTTCATTATTCCAACATATTGGTGAACTTTTGGCGTGACCTCCATCGTCAGGACGACATGCTCGGCGGTCGCCGTGACGATCTTGACGCCTAAAAACTGCATCAGTTCGTTTTCCCCGGTCTGTTTTATAAGTGCCGCCTTGTCCATCTATTCCCCGATATATTTTCGGGCCGTCTCAAGCGCAGCCGAGATCCTACTTGACGCAGTGCCGCCGACAACATTTTTTGCGTCGAGCGTTGCATCGAGACTCAAAACGTCGGCAACATCTCTGCCGATCTCGGGCGAAAACGACTGAAGCTCGTCAAGGCTCAACTCGTGCAGTTCCTTTCCTTCCTTTAGGGCGTATAGAACTGCTCGGCCGACCGTTTCGTGTCCGGTGCGGAACGGAACGCCTTTTTTGACAAGGTAATCGGCGAGTTCGGTTGCGTTCAGATAACCTTTTGTAGCGGCTTCACGCGTTTTTGATTCGTTTACGGTAACGTTGTCGAGGACGATCGCGGCGGCTCTCAGCGAAATATTGACCGTGTCGACCGTGTCGAAAACCGCCTCTTTGTCTTCCTGCATGTCTTTGTTATAGGCAAGCGGCAGCCCTTTTAGCATCGTCAGCAATCCCATCTGATGGCCAAATACGCGACCGGCTTTCCCGCGAAGAAGTTCGAGTGCATCCGGATTTTTCTTTTGCGGCATCAGGCTCGAACCCGATGAAACCGCATCACTAAGCGTTACAAATCCAAATTCAATTGAGCAGTAAATAATAAGATCTTCGGCTAGACGCGAAAGGTGCACCATGATCAGCGAACAAGCCCCGGTAAATTCGACCGCAAAATCGCGATCTGAAACTGCGTCGAGGCTGTTTGCACTCATGCTGTCGAAACCGAGTTCGGACGCGACCGCCTCGCGGTCGATCGGAAAGCTCGTTCCAGCCAACGCGGCCGATCCCAGCGGGAGGATATTGACCCGTTTTCGCGTATCTGCGAGCCTTTCGCGATCGCGCTTCAGCATTTCGAAATACGCGAGACACCAATGTGCCCACATTACCGGCTGCGCCCGCTGCAAGTGCGTGTAGCCGGGCAAGACCGCCTCGCGATGACGCTCAGCCAGCGAGATCAGCGCGGACTGCACGCTGCGTACAAATTCGGAGAGCGTATCCAGTTCGTCACGGAGCCAAAGCCGAAACGCTGTTGCAACCTGATCGTTTCGGCTTCGGCCGGTGTGCAGTTTGCGAGCCGTGTCGCCGATCAGGTCGATCAAATTGCTTTCGATAAATGAGTGAACATCTTCGGCGTCGGAGTCGTCGAAAAACGCGGAGGACTTAGCGGCGCCTTCCCATAATTCTTTCAACCTGTCAGTTATCGCGGCTGCTTCATCGCTCGTCAGAACGTTTGCACGAGCGAGCCCATTCGCATGCGCGATACTCGCGCGAATATCCGCCGCAAACAATCGCCGGTCAAATCGAAACGAATCGTTAAATTCGGCAAAAGTTTCGTCGGGTTTCTCGGTAAATCTACCGCCCCAAAGCTGGCCTGATTTGGTCATCATCTGTCTCCACGTGGCTTAATTGTAGTTTCGACAGGCCCACTTGCCAACTTGGGCGATTAGAACGAAAGAAACTGCCTGCGGCTTGAACCATCGCTAAATTCCATTTAACCTAAATCGAGATGAACAAAAAGATAAATAAAGTCGTCCTCGCTTACTCCGGAGGACTCGATACATCGGCCATGCTTTTGTGGCTAAAGGAAACTTACGGCTGCGAAGTGATTTGCTATTGCGCGGACGTCGGTCAAGGCGAGGAGCTGACCGGTCTCGAAGAAAAGGCAAAAGCGACCGGAGCGTCAAAACTCTATATCGAGGACCTTCGCGAAGAATTTGTAAAGGATTTTGTCTGGATGGCCGTCAAGGCAAATGCTTTGTACGAGGGCGTTTACTTGCTCGGCACATCGCTCGCGCGACCCGTTATTGCCAAACGCCAGATCGAGATCGCTCAAATGGAAGGTGCCGACGCCGTTGCTCACGGAGCGACCGGGAAAGGCAACGACCAGGTGCGATTCGAGCTGACGTATTATTCGCTCCAGCCGGATATCACGGTTGTGGCTCCGTGGCGGCACTGGGAATTCAAGGGCCGTGCAGATCTGATCGCGTATTGTGCAAAGCACGGCATTCCGGTCACGGCGACCGCCGAAAAGTCGTATTCGATGGACCGCAATCTGATG
>JBGTCS010000429.1:0-4046 GCA_041748715.1 Pyrinomonadaceae bacterium
TGAACTATCCGGATTTTCCGGATAGTTGAATCGGGTACAAGTTCGACGGACGAATAAATATTCTGGAGGTGTTCATTTACTGTACGGACATCGACCCCAAATAATTCGGCCATCCGTTTTTGCGACAGCCAAAAAGTCTCGTCCTCAAACGTGACTTCGATCCGTACCTTGCCTTCGTGCGTTTGGTAAAGAATCAACTCAGCTTGTTTTGGGTTGTCGATAGCTTTCATAGCCCACCTTTCTACTTTATAAACGTTTCAGACAAGATGATCTCGGGCTCTATGTTCGCCGAAAGTTCAGTATTAACCACTTCATCGCCTTCGGTATCGATGACGGTTACATATTTCGCGGCGAGCCGCATAACAAGATTCTCGACCTGACGGTAAGGCATCTTTTCTTTATCTACACGCGCTTTCAACTTGCGGATCTCGTTTGGAAGGATCGTGTAAGTTCCTTTGTCGATGAGTTCTATGAGGTCGGTGAAGGGTTTCTTGATCTCCGCGTCCTTTGCCATTTGGCGGTATTCACGGAGAAATTTCTTTGCCTGACTAGAGCGAGCATCCGCTTTCTCCGTCGTGGTTACGCCATCGATCGTTGAACCAAAAAAATCCTGTTCGAATGTGTCGAGGGCTGACTGAACCTGGTCGTAATGATATTCGGGAACATCGAAGCCTTGTTCCGGGATCTCAGCCTCAAAAAGATTAGCGGCCTCGAGGAATGTAAGGGCACTGATCTCACTCTCACGATTTATGCTGTAGAACTCGCTCTTGTACTGTGACTTAAGAAAAACAATGGACGAATCGCCGATATTTTCCTTTTTGGCAAGCGAAGTCTTTCGTCCTGTTCGAACCTTGAGCGGAAACTTCTTGATGCGTTTGAACTCATTTGGCTGCTTTTCTTTGAAGTCGCGAATGATCCGTAAATAGTAAAGACGCTTGTCCTCTTCGTCATCGAGTCCTTCCTTGAAAAGCTCGAATTGTTCGACAAGTTCCTCGTGCGTGTAGATCTGCGTGTCTTCGCCAAATGCGGAATGAAAACTCTGAAGCTTTACCAAAGCTTTGTTGTACAGCTTAATAATGAAGTCACCCTGCGGAGACGGATAGAAATTGAAGCTAAACACCGTGTCAGCGACGCTTCCGATTCGATTTACGCGACCGATTCTCTGCATCAAACGAGTGGCGTTCCACGGCGTGTCGTAATTGACGATTACGTTTGCCCGGTGGAGATTCACGCCCTCGGCAAGCACGTCAGTCGTGATAATTATCTTGTAATCATCCTTTTGCTCGCCATCATAGTTTGCGTCAAAATTGTCGCGGATCGTTTCAAAAAGCTTTCGCCGGTTTTTTGCGGAGATATTCAGAATCTCGGTGCCGAAATGAGCTTCGATCTTTTCGGTTAAATAATCGGCGGTGTCTTTACTCTCGGTAAAGATAACAAGTTTGCCGGTCGGGTTGATCGTCTTGTCGAGAAAATCGTTTTCGAGCGAGACGAAAAACGTGTCGAGTTTCGGATCTTCGTTAACATCTGTCCATTTGCTGCAAAGCTCAGTAAGGATTACAAGGTCGCTTTTTAGGCCATCAAGAAACGTCGGATCGAATTGATCCGTGGTAAAGATACGGTTGCGTGTGTTTGGATTATCTATGGTCCGTTCAAGAATTGATGCTTCGATCTGATCTATCGTTTGGCCTTCTTCCATCAACGCATTGACGTCAAAATCAGGAGCAATGATGACCTTGTCCTGAGCGAACATCTCGATCATTCGTTCGGTTGCCTTAGCGATATTTCCGAGCGATTTCTTGAAAGCAAAAAAGCTGCTTTCGAGCCGCTTGACCATCAAAGTCTGGAGGATTCTCGCCAGTGATTTCGAAACTAATCGGGCTTGTGGATAAAGGTCGTCGCGAATGTCTTCGGTTAACGCAGATATTGCCTGATAGCGATGGTACTGAACGTCAATATTCAAGGCGATCATTGTTTCGGCAAACAATTTCCCAAGATCGCCGACCAATTCGTAACGGATCGCCCGTGGTAATGCAATCTCCGGAAACTCAATACCTTGGTCTTTAAGATCTTCTTTATATTTCGGGTATTTGTCGAGATCTTTTCTAGTTCGGCGAACAGTGATCGGCTCAATAACCTTATTGCGGATTTCCGCATATATTTCTCGTATTCGACCGAGGTCGGGATTCGGTTCGGCAATTATCTTGCGATATTCACGAAGGAAAGGACCGAAGAAGGTTTGCAGATTGGTTTCCGTCAGAGTGCTCCGGCGAACATCCTGGAAAAGCTGCAGTTGATAGTAAAGATCCTGCGGCCGGTTGTTGATCGGCGTCGCCGAAATAAGAATTACTTTCTTTTTATCGCTAGTGACAAGTCCGTCGCCGCTACGCGGAGCTTTGCAGATGCGTTGGAGATTATCGAACATTATCGATGTGTGGCTGCGGTAGCGATGAGCCTCGTCAACGAGAATCAAATCGTATTCTTCCTTGGGCCAGTAATCCGGATGTTTTCCGTCGAGTATTTTCTCCAGGCTTCCGTTAGTTATAAATTTCGTATCTTTATCAAGCCCAAATTTTCTGAACGTATCTTTCCAGTTTTTCTCAACTGCCGGAGGATAGACGACGAGGATCTTGGTATGCGCAGAAGCGTTTGCAATCCGAAATCGCTTTGCAATCATTGCCGCAACGACCGTCTTTCCTAGACCAACAACGTCAGCGAGGAAAAAGCCATTGTGCTTTTCGAGCATCTGATAGCCTTCGTTAACGGCATCAACCTGGTAGCTCAATTTCTTGTAGGTGGTCGGAAGATCGCCAACGGTGTCCGGATCGTAATCAATGTTTCGTCCGAAATACTCTATAAGAAACTTTAGGTAAATCTCATACGGAGTGAAAATCTGGCCAATGTGCGTTTTCTTTTTGAGATCCTGCACATCTGCCGGAAGGATTGGTGTTGAATCTTTCCAGAGCGATTCAAACTCGTCTTTGGTGTATTTAACGTCGTCGTAGGATTTAAGAGCGATATTGAGTTCGTAATTAGGGGATTGTTTTATGCCGAGCCCCGCCAAGGTGAGGTTTGACGAACCCATTATCACCCAGCCATCTGAATGTTCTGTATGAGTTTCGGGAAGAAATAAGTAAAACTTGGCGTGTAGAGCTTTTGAGTTATGAGCTCGAACTTCAATTTTTCCGTCGACAATATCCTGGATGAACTGGACGATCCCATCCTCGACCTCGCGAGTGTATTTTGCCTCTTGGACATCTTTGACAAACGATTCGACAAAGCCGCTTTTCGCTTGTTCCGGGTCGGCGAAAAAGAACATTCCTTTCCGTTGCGCCTCTGCGAACATTTGATCTACGTTTATGCCGACGAGTATTTTTACTTGCTTGACGTCTTTGAGATACGGTTGAAGCTCAAAATAACCGGATGAGCGGAAATATCCCACTACAGCGTAGAAGGCATACAGATCCTTCATATCCTTGATTATGCCGGTAAATTTATCGAACAGACTTCGTTCGTTGCTGTTTGTAAAGAATCTGGAAGACATTCGGTTTTGCTTCTAGCCAAAATACCACATATTCCACGTATTTCTTAGGCAAAGAGGGCAATGTGGCGAAAACACAATTAATAACGACATAAAAACTAAGAGGTGCATGGACCATGCCGGAACGAAATATATTTCCGACATCCGCTAAAAACAAACTCTTTGACATTTTTGGCGCCTGAGGGATATAGTCAATTTAATGCTTAGGCGGATCTCATTTGTAATTATTCTTTTTGCCATGGTCGGCGGAGCGGTGTCCGGGATGCCTCTGCACGCACCGAATGGCAAGATGATGAAGTGCTGTGAAAAGGCAAAAAGCAAGATTCAAACAGCATCGGTCAAGGCGGCCGGGCTTTGTTGTGCGGTGAATTGTTCTGATCCCACGCCGACGACGTCGA
This sequence comes from Pyrinomonadaceae bacterium, assembly GCA_041748715.1. Taxonomy (GTDB): domain Bacteria; phylum Acidobacteriota; class Blastocatellia; order Pyrinomonadales; family Pyrinomonadaceae; genus OLB17. The sequence goes on from JBGTCS010000429.1 coordinate 3,937, forward strand.
ACACGCTGACCAATTTTGCACCTTTGAATTTTTCCGTTTCCAAGTCGATATTCGATCAGATCGCGGCTTTGTTTGCGAACGAAAAGCCGGCTCCCGCACCGAGCATCAGC
>JBGTCS010000430.1:0-8268 GCA_041748715.1 Pyrinomonadaceae bacterium
GCTCGCAAAACGTGGGCTTTCGCGAGATTGGGATCCAAAGTTAGGGCCCGTTCAGCCGCCGACTTTACCTTTGGCATTAGCTCGTGCGGGTTGTCGTTGCCATTCGCTTGATACCAATAGATCCATGCGATTTCGGTATACGCCGCAGCAAAATTCGGGTCAAGCTTAATGGCCTGTTCAAAATATTCAAGTGCCTTGTTTTGAATATCCTGAGGACCGCTGTTTAACTCAACGAGCCCGCTGAGATAGTACCGAAATGCGTCGGAGTTTTCGGTACCATTCCTGGCGAGTCGTTCAGTTTGCGAATCGGTCAATTTCAAACGCAGCTGTTCCGCGGTCGCCTGGGCGATCTCATTCTGTATGCGTAAGATGTTGCCGTTCCTGCGTCGGTATTCCCCTCCTGTTATTTGGCGGTCGTTAACCGCGTCAACCAAATCAAACCGGATAACAAGGTCATCGCCAACCTGAGAGACGCTGCCAGTCAAGATCGCCTGGACACCGAGTTGAGACGCAATATTCCTCAGATCTAGATCTGCTCCACGAAACCGAAAGCTTGAATTGCGGGAGATCACCTTTAATTGAGGTAGCTCAGAAAGGCGGTCGATAACGTTCTCGCTCAGGCCGTTTGAAACGTACGCCAGATCAGGGTCACCGCTTAGATTCTCAAATGGCAGAACCGCGATCGAATCGATCCGGGCATTTGTTCGCATTGCAACAAATCCAAAATATACGCCGGACGAAACCAATGCCAGGAGAATTAGAGAGACGATCGACGATCGAACTCTATTTGTCTGAGCCTGTTGAAGCACACCTGAAAAGCTACGCGATGACCAGAAAGAAAGTGGTGCGGACGAATCATCGTTGGCTCCGTCAGTGGGTCTCGGCGGGTCACCCGATGTCGGTATGGCTCTTAATTCGTCGATAATTCCTTCTTCCGCATTTCGTTCGACTCGCGACACGCCACCGGTCGAACGGCTTAAGCTCTCGTCAAATTCGATTTGCTTTTTGACCTTTTCAAGATCGGCACGCAGTTCTTTAGACGTTTGATAACGGCCTTCTACGTCCTTTGTGAGAGCCTTCGAAACGATCCACTCAAGTTCCGCCGGCAGATCCAGCCCGTACGAAGCCATCGGCTGGGGGTCGTGTGACAGAACCTGAACCAACAGGTCGGCTTGCGTTTCACCCACAAACGGTCGTTTGCCTGTGATCATCTCAAACAAAACAACCCCTAAACTCCAAATATCTGCTCTCTCGTCAACATGAACGCCGCGAGCCTGTTCGGGCGACATATAGGCCGCCGTGCCCATGACCATGCCGGACTTGGTTCCCAATAGTGCCTGGGTTGGATCTTCGGAGTCGGATCCGGTTGTCGCTGTTTGATGCCGATGCAGTTTTGCCAAACCAAAGTCTAATACTTTTATAAACCCGTCCGGCCGAACCATAATATTTTCGGGCTTAATGTCCCGGTGGGTGATCCCCGCCTCATGTGCCGCCGAAAGTGCCGATGAGATCTGCATTGCAATATCCAGAGCTTTGCTCAAATCTAGTTTTGCTCGGACGGAGTGATTTAGAGTCAGGCCATTAACATATTCCGCGACAAAAAAACGAGTTCCGTCGTCAGTCGTGTCAAACTCATAGATCGTCATTATGTGAGGATGATTGAGAGCAGAAACCGCCTGAGCCTCGAGGGCAAATCTGCGCAAGCTATCTTTGCTCGAACCTAAATCAGAGTGGAGCATTTTTAGAGCGACGGTGCGTTTGATTCGGGTATCGTTTGCAAGATAGACCTCACCCATACCGCCTTTTCCGAGAAGCCTGACGATCTCGTAACGCCCCGAAAGCAGAGTCCCGGCTTCCAGGCGGTCTGATATAGATTGAGAAGTCGTGAGACCAAAGCCGGCTGTGCCAGCTCGTTCAAAAAGGCTGGCCACTTCGGCAACGGCGGAATTTTGCAGGAACGCATCTTCCTCATTGTACGAATCAAGCAGTTTTTCGATCTCGTTCCTAAGTTCCTTGTCACCGCGACAGGCGCGGCTCAAAAAATCGTCCCGCGCGTCCACCGGACAATCCTGTGCCGAGGAAAACAACGCTTTTATTTTGTTCCATCGTTCAGCGGTCATTATATTAAGCTCTCTACGCGATTAATGGGGAATTGATACCGAGAATATCAGGAAAACCAAGATAACCACAACATTACCGGCACTAAGCTGAAAACCAAATCATTAGGATTTCAATTACCAAATTGCCCCTTACTAATCTAAGCGACAGATCGATCGCAATCGGGTCATTAAATACCAACAAAAAAGCATTCAAATATTCAAACTTGTCCGAAATATTGGAAAGTGACCGACTCTACTGATGTACAATCAGCTTGATGAATGAGGATTCGCAAAAGACACCGGCAATTACGCTCTTGCTCCACCAGTGGCAGCAGGGAAATTCAGATGCGTTTGACGAGGTTACAGATTACGTATACAACGATCTTCGACGTCGGGCTTCCGTGTATCTAAAAAATGAACGCTCTGGGCATACCCTGCAAACCACCGGGTTGGTCCACGAAGCCTTTATAAAGCTTATCGACAAAAAAGAAATCGAATGGCAGGACCGAAATCATTTTTTCGCCGTCGCCGCGCAAACGATGCGAAGAATCCTTGTCGATCACGCCCGAAACAGAAAACGTGATAAACGAGGCGGCTTAAGAGAGGATTTGCCTCTCGACGAAGTGACGGAGATCGCCTCAAATCAATCCAGAGTCGATTTGGTCGCTCTCGATGAAGCATTAAATAAACTTGCGACCTTTGATGAGCGACAAGCTAAAATTGTAGAACTTAAGTATTTTGGAGGGATGACGTTGGACGAAACGGCCGAGGTTCTTGGCGTTTCGCCCGTCACCGTCAAACGCGATTGGCAAATCGCCAGGGCCTGGTTGCGGCATCAGCTTCAATAGCTCTTTGCATGGAAAACTAATTCCTCATTCGAAATGACCCCGTTTCTCTAAGTTTGCCGCTTACCGTTTAGAAAGTTATCGGTGTAAAAAAGGGAATTTCCGTTCGCGGCGGTAGATCAATCCTACTTGATCTGAAATGCAAGATGCAGCAAAGGGTTTGCCATTATTCCGAATTAACATTTAGTGTTTGCATCGCGTTAATTTTGTTTTTTTCTCCCACTGAATCGGTATAAACCCAGACGGTGGGAGTATTTTTTTACAAGTTGGAGGTCAAAGGAATGAACCAAAAAGAATGGACGATAATGATCTACATGGCCGGAGATAATAATCTGGCGGTCGATATGGCTTATGCCATGGAACAGATAAAAGGTATTACTGGCGAGGGTGCAAATAGCCTCAACCTGTTTGTCTACTACGACGGAAACTCGGCGTCGATCCCGACCCTTTATTGCGATTTCTCCGATCCTAATAGCCCAAAATACGCCCGTTCGTATAAGGTGCCTAACAAGCTCTATCAAGTTTCAGCCAAAGTTAATGAAAACGCTACCGATACACGGTCGCTAAAGAACTTTGTCGACTGGTGCGTCAATTGTGTCGCGGTAGAAGACGAGAATGGTGAGACCTCGTTTGGCCGTCGGGCAAAACGCTATGGATTGATCCTTTCCGGACATTCACTTGGCTTTGAGGACAAAGGGCTATTTCGGGACGAGACCTCAGGCAAAACAATGAAGATCGCTGATCTTCAGGAAATGCTTCTCCGCCTTGTAATGACAAAAGATGGATTGGCAAAAGCGGCAAAAGCTAAAGGTCTTAAAGACGACGAATTAGAACGCGAAACAACAAAATTGCTTGGCCAAAAACTGGATATTTTGGGATTCGACAGCTGTGTGATGGGTATGATCGAGGTTGGATATCAATTCCAGGATGTTGCAAAAACGATGATCGCCTCCGAGGGAAGCGTTCCGAGCGCCGGCTGGACATATGCAAAAATATTAGGAGGCCTTGCTCGAGGCGAGCACCACAACAAACCTGTCATTAAAGTAGCGGAGGATTTCGTTAAGGAGTTCATCGAAAGCCAGGACCAATTTACCGTTGGCGGCGTTTCCGTCGACATGGCGGCGTGGGATCTAAGTCACATTTCTGACCTGAGATTAGCGTTTGACGGGCTTGGCCAGGCTCTTTTGCAATGTTTCGACAAAGAAGAAAGCCGAATTTACAGGCTAATGGAGCGAATTATTCTCCAGGTCCATTGGAAATGCCAGTCGTATATGTACGATCAGAATGTCGATCTTGGTGATTTTTGCGAGATGCTAAGGGACGAGTGCATCTTGGCCAATGACGAGATGAAAGGCGATGATCTTGCATCTTTGAATAAAGTCCGCGAATCATGCGACCAAATTCTTAAGGAAGTTAATAAAACAGTGATCCTTAGCGGTTTTAGCGGCGGTGAATATCAGTATTCAAATGGAGTCTCGGTATTTTTCCCCTGGTCCCTCGAGGGTTATGAAGGGTCTCGGAAGAATTATGAGAGTCTTTCGGTCTCTAAAGACGGAGGAAATTTAGAGTCCTGGTCCGGTTTTCTCAAAACCTATCTAAAAAAGGTCGCCCGCCGCAAATTTGTACCGCCGACAACAGATTATGTGCCCGGAACAAAATACCGGTACCTTTCCGGCATCAGATTTGACGACCAGTCAGCCTCTTACCCGATGACGAAAAGCCAGGCAGCGTCAAGCGGCTCCGTGCGACAAGGCGATTCTGGAAGCTCCGTGCGACAAGGCGATTCTGGTAGCTCCGTGCGACAGGGAGATTCGGGAAGTTCAGTTCGACAGGGAGATTCCGGAAGTTCTGTTAGGCAAGGCGGCGGCTCGAACGTTTTCTATAGCAATTTAAAACGCTTTAAAAATATTGAAAGCGAATGGAGCATCTCAGGTTTTTCGAGAAAACCTGGGATAGACGAACAAGAACCAAAAAAACAGATACGAACGAAGACAACTTCGTCCGAATAAAATAGAGACGTTTTCTTCAATACCGAAATAGGTTTGGCGGTCGGGCAAATCCCGCCGCCATTCATTTATTGGGCGAAGCTCGATCACCTCGGGGTCTCTCGCGGAGAATTATTTTCGAAGCCAATTAAGTGCACGCTCGCTTTCGGAAAAAAACTTTACGCGGACGCCGCTTGTCGAAGCGATAACAATAAACAATTCGCTCCGATCCGTCGGAATAAAACCCTCAAGTCTAAATACAAGCCAGAGATTAGGAACAGCGGCGGTTCTTTGTCCGGCGTCGATAGTCTGGGCGGTGTCCCGCTCGCCGCTTGGGACTTGTCCCTCGACGAACACTCGACGTGTATCGTGACGGTCACATGCCGACCGCACCTCACTCCAAAATTTATCCTGCCCGTCCCGATTCACCACGAATCCCGTCCCAGTTCGACGTGAACATAATCAGAGCAAAACTGAACATGGAAGCTGTGGTCGTCAACGAGCGGTTTCAGCCAGACCGCCTTTTCCGGTTTATTCTCATTCATGCCCGAAAGGTTCCCCCGAATGGAAAATAAATAGAGCCAAATAATCAGGCAATAGTAAAAGAACGATTTCGCGTCGCAGGCATTTCGTCCATTTCTAACCGATTTCGCTCTCGATTATCGACCCCGCCCATGCCGTCCACGCCGATCAGCGAGCGGATCTCGTATCGTCCTAGTTTTGTGCCCGCGGTAAATGTCATTTTCTTTGTTGATGCGCTTTGCCAGTTTACGAGTACAGCTGTTGCGTCAATGGTTTGACTGCGATCCAATACATATATTTCACCTCACCAAGCGTTCGAGCTCGAGCGGCCAGTTCTGCACAATTACAATCGGGAAGTCGTCACTGTTCTCAACCATCAGGAATCGTCTGTCAGAACCCACGTCTTCGCGCTGATGTCCCATAAGGTCAAGGGTGTACGGACCGTCAAAGAGTTCGACCGGAGCGCTGAAGCCTAGCGGTTGAGCGCTCGACATGCGTGCCGCCAGCACCCTTGATCCCAGGCGAAAAAACAGTTCGCGGCCATCGGCCGACCAGATCGGCGACAGCCCGCCTTTCGTCGATACGGCCACGGTCGGTCCCGGTCCCGGGTAGGCAGTCACATACACCTGATACTCACCGGTCTCGTCGCTGACGAACGCCATCCATTTGCCGTCGGGCGAGAACCGCCCGGACCGTTTTCTGCCGGGTCCACCAAGGAAGCGCCGCGTTTTTCCGTCGGTCGAACGGACCCAGATCTCAAAGGCGCGGTGATCGTAGAAGGCGAGATCACGGGTGACCGCGTTCCATGATGTCGGCACCACGAACCCCGGGTGCGGCACAAGCATCTCGGGCGGCGCACTGCTGTCGACCGGCGCTGATTGGAGACCGACGCCTTGCCGGGCAAAGGTCAACCTCTGACCATCCGACGACCAAATAGGAAAACCACCTTTCGCAACTTGCTTTCGCGTGCCGCTCTGTAGGTCGATGAGGTCGATCTTGCCTCCTTCGAGATTAAGCAACGCCCGGCGGCCGTCAGGAGCAAGATCCAAATGTGTGTAGTCAAGACGTTCGGTGCCGACGGCCGTCGGCCGCCCGTCACGATCTACCCATACGAGCCGCGCGCTGGACTCGCCGCGCGTTGGGACGTAAACAAGTGTGCCATCATGAGCAACGAGCGGCTCAGTGCCGACGTTTTGGATCATGGGAGTCGGGTTGGCGGGCCGTGTCGGATCGGCGGCATCGAACGCGAAAGCGAGTACCGTCGTTCCTTGCCGGAACGCGATCCAACCGGGTTCCACGTATACAAAGCCGTAACCACTGACCCCGAGGTCACGGACCGATCCATCTTTAAGATTGACTAAACCGCCCGTTTCGGTGCCGTCGGCTTGGACGATTGTGACGAGAGCAGTCCCTCCGTCGGGCATGAGCGAAGGCCAATTATGGGCGATCACTCCGTTGCCAGGGGCGAGCCGTGTCACCGCTTCCGGCGAGCCGCCAGGGGCAGGCACCCGCTGTATCCCGGAGGGAGTGCCAAATAGAATGTAGCCGTCGGATCCCCAACTGAATCCCGTCGGCGTAGGCTCATTATCAAGCCAGAGATGGATCGTTTGCCGCTCACCACCACGGATCGAGACTTTCGACAGACCACCTTCCTCGGCGATCCCGATCCATTCGCCATCCGGCGAAAAGAACCAATCGTAGGCATCGCGGCCCTCGGTCACACTCTGCACGGAGAGACTATCGAGATTGCGAAGGCAGATACTGACCGCATTGCCCTCCCGGCAATTGTATGCGATTCGCGACCCGTCCGGCGAGATCGCCACGCGAAAGTCATTCCAATTGGGAGCAGCCCTTGACGGTAGCGCGATGTCGAAGCGTCTCAATGGAGTTACCGAAGACGTAGTCCCGATCCGGAGAGCCAACGAGACGCCGAGGACTATCGCTAAAACGGTCGCGATCGCGAACGCGGCCTTCCAAAAACGATTTTGCCAGCCGCGTTTTGATGCCATTAACGTGCCGGGTTTGAGCATCGATTCCGACCGATTCAAGCCCGATGAGCTTGTCGATCCCGCAGACGATTCAAGGGCGAACCCAAGGTCAGCCGTCGATTGAAAACGCCTGTCCGGTTTCTTTTCCAGACATCTCCGCACGATCCTCTCAAGCGACGGGCTGATATTAGGGTTGGATTCGGTGATCTCCACAGGCTCTTCTTTGAGAATGGCCGACATAGTTTCAGCCATAGTCTCGTGCTGAAAGGCCCGCCTGCCCGTGACCATTTCGTAAAGGATCAAACCAAACGAAAAGATGTCAGACCGGTGATCCGTCGCAACGCCTCGAACCTGCTCAGGCGACATGTAGCCGACCGTGCCCATTACGACGCCAGGGTTTGTGAGTGCTTTTCGTGTTGCATCTTCGTTACCAGACTGGCCGCCCGCTGACGCAGGCGGTTCTGACAGTTTGGCCAAACCAAAATCGAGTATCTTCACACGGTCGTCTTTTGTGATGAAAAGATTTTCAGGCTTCAGATCGCGATGAACAATGCCTTTCTCATGCGCCGCCGATAAGCCGCTGACGATCTGCTGGGCGTATTCGGTTACCTTTCGGAGCGGTATCGGCCCTTCGTCGAGGCGCTGACGCAACTCCTCGCCTTCGAGTAATTCCGAAACGACATAGAGCACATCGACCTGAGTATCGACATCATAGACCGCGATAATATTCGGGTGATTAAGAGCCCCGGCGGCCTGAGCTTCCTGCTCAAATCGCGCGACACGTTCCTTGTCCGCCGCGAAACCCGCCGGCAGCACCTTGATCGCGACG
>JBGTCS010000431.1:0-3541 GCA_041748715.1 Pyrinomonadaceae bacterium
CTTATCAAGGCGATAAACGAGAAAAAAGAGGGAAGCATTAATGTGACCTTTGTTCGCGATCGCAGCCGGCAAACGATATCGGTAACACCTGAACCGGCAAAGGACGGCGGATTTTTATTCCGCACAGGTGACGACAGCGAAAGCAGATCATTCGCCCCGACGATCGATCAGCTCCGGCTCGCCCGGCCCGCGATCCCCTCAGGTCAGATGACCGCTCCGGCACCGTTTAATGGCTTATTTTTCCGAGGCCGGATAATTTAAGGCAGTATCGGCTGCGGAAGCGGGCGGGATGAACTAATTTTGTGAGGAAGATGAAGGGGCTGTCCTAATGGGCTGCCTCTTTTGTATTTAAAACAACCTAAAATCAGGATTATTATTCCGCCGCCAGATAAATCCATCTAGCACGTAATGGGTAAGCTGCGGCACCGCAAGCAGAGGGACGAGATACATTTTCGCATTTCCCCAATCCCAGTCGCTGCCAAACAGCCACGCTTTGTCATGCCAAACACCACGGTGCCAAAACAATTCCTCGACATAAGCCAGGGCCCAGAGCGTCGCCAAAAAGATCAGCCAATTATTTGAAAAAGCCCGATAGACGCGGCCCGTCGATTCGCGTCGAAACCGTGCATAGACATAGATCAATGCAAAATACGGCACGCCGTGGATGATGACGTTTGTCACCGTAAAGGCATAATCTGAGTTAAAAAAGACGATGCCAACGTACCAACAAATAGCCGTCGTCGCGACTACGATGTCCTTGCCGATATTCAGAAAACCGGTCGAGAAATATTGATAGATCGATTTTGCGAAATATGCAGCGAGCGCGGTGATGTAGATCGGAAAAAGCACTATCTCGACGATCATGGGAAGCGAGAAAAAATCCTTCTGAACAAACCAAACATAATTTCGCGGCAAGCTGGTCATCCAGAATGCGAGCGGATAGATCGTGGCTAAATAAACTGCCGCTGCATCGATCCACCAGGTCCAATTCGCCGTTTCATTTAGTTTTCGCCGATAAAGTGCGACCCAGCCATATTGCTGCCGGACAAAATGAAATACGGCGACTATGGCCAACGCCTTCCAAAAAACAAGCTCGCCCTCAGAATACAAAGCGACGCCTATCGCGTAACCAAACAGCGGCACCAGTAAATACAGCCAAAATCGCCGCTTAAATTCCTCGGTGTCGAAATAGACCCGAAAACTCGTCGACCAAACATGCGCGACATCGATCATCAGCACTGCCGAAACCCAAGTCCATTCGGGTGAGTCGCTATTTAAAATGCCGAGCTGCCAACCGACAGCGAGCAGAACAAGCGACAAAATTGCACTACCAAGAAAAACCGTCAGATCGATCTCACGCGAAAAGAGCCAGTTATTCGTTTTTGATAGAGTGGCGTCCATTACGATCTATTCAAACAGGATAGACAGGATAGACAGGATAGACAGGATCGACAGGATAAAACCAATCCTGAATATCCTGTTCATCCTGTTTTAAATTTTGCCCAATACCTCCCCAGCCGCGCGCTGTCCATGATAAAACGCCTCTTCGAATAACGCGATCCCGCTAAGGTCGGTGTGAGCAAAATGGATGTTACGGTACGGATTCATTGCTTTTTCACGGATCCCGCTCCAGATAAAATTTGGCCGGGGTGAGATCATGGCGTGGCCCCAGCGCATGATGTCGATCCGCGTCGTTAACCCGTAAATGTCGCTGTGCGCCCGGGCGAGATCGGTCAGGCAGACATCGGCGAGCTGTTTCCAGTCGTAATTGAAAAGCTTTGTGCGGCCATCCGGCTCGTGGCACATCGGGTAATAATACGTCAGTATCGTCGAGCCATAGTCGATTCCCTTTTGATGGGTCGCGGTGACGTAACCGAGCGACGGGCTTTCGTACAAAACATTGTCCCAAGCGAGCGGAAAATCCTTTACAAATCGCGGCTTGGGCCTGTCTTTCAAAAACAAATTGGCGACAAACCAGGCGTTGTGCTGAAAGTCAGAAGCCGCAAACGGCGAGTCTTGCTGAAACCCGCGAATTATATACGGCGCCGTAAATATCGGCGATGCAAAGATCGCCTTTTCACAATGGATGCCGCGTATTTCGCCGTTATCCAGACAAATAATATCGACGCCCATTTCGGTCGGAACCATAGAGACGACCATTTGCGAACGTCGAATATGATCCTGCGTTTGACCGACAAAGTGATTTACAAACCGCCCGTTGCCCTCGGGAAACGTGATGAATGGCTGAGATTCGACGCCGCTCTGGCGAACTCTCGAACAAAAATAGAATAACCCGACCCAAGCCGACGCCTGATCGATCTTGAGCCCGTAATCGTCCCGCGTTGCGTAATCGCAGTACCAAAGCAGGCGCTCGGATGTAAAACCTTTCTGGCGCAGCCATTCGGCAAAGGTTATCCGGTCGAGACTTGTGACTTCAACGTCGGTTGAGCAATTCGCAACCGGAACGACAAACGCTCTCTTTCCCGAAGCGTCCCGCCAATTTACCCAGATATTGATCTGCTTTTGAAACTCTGCAAATTGTCTCTTATCTTCTTCGCTTTCGCCGACATGAAGGTAAAGACCTTCGTACCAGCGGCCTTTGTAAAATACGCGTTCCTCGGGTTCGCGACACAGAAATTGCTCTTTTACAAAGACTTCACCGCCTGCACCTCGGCCGTCCAAAAGCTCCATCTCATCAAGCAGAGAGATCAGTTCCGTGTTCTCCCGAAACGGCACCGGCAGATAATGGGCTCCCCACGGATACGAAACCGGATCGCCGCGGCCGCTCTGCGATGTACCGCCGATCTCTTTCTCAAGTTCGAGCAGGACAAAGTCGTTGAAATTCTCTTTCTTGAATTTCCACGCCGCGCTCAAACCAGCTATACCGCCGCCAATGATCGCGACTTTTTTCGTCTCCCAATTCGCGGCGGGAACGTCAAAAATGCGGTTCTCTCGCAACACGTGACCGAGCGCGGCGTTCTGCCCGACGATCTCGCCCACGGGAAATACGCGCGATTCACCAGTCCGGCACGCCGAAAGCGCCAACGGAGCCCCAAGGAATATAGTTAAAAGATCGCGTCGCGAAAGGTTCATTAGGAATATTCAAACAGGATGAACAGGATGGGCAGGATTACTTCGATAAAATCGGTAGTATTCGAGCTTGGGGTTACCGAAATTGATGAGAAGACCTACATCGAATCCGGTGGCATTTAGATAGTTGATTATTTGCGCTTTATGTTCGGGCAGGATTCTGGTGACAGCTTTCAGCTCCACTAAAATTTTCTCTTCCACAACGAGATCGGCAAAATAGTCCCCCACAATCACCCCTCTAAACGTCACTTTCAGTGGTAGTTGAGCGGCGGTGTTTAATCCTTTGTGAGCCAACGCAACTATCATGGCCCTTTCATACACCGATTCGAGAAATCCGGCACCGAGTTCGTTTATGACTTCAAAACTGCATTCCAAGATTTTCGATGTTAGCTCCTGATATTTCATCCTGCCTATCCTGTCCATCCTGTTTGAAATCTCGCGTTACTGCTCA
>JBGTCS010000432.1:0-5429 GCA_041748715.1 Pyrinomonadaceae bacterium
GGCGATCTCGACAACCGTTTGGTCGATATTGAGACCCAGGATCGTTCAAATGCCACGATCGATTTTATCGGCGGGCAGGGAATGGAGGAAATGGGCGTAAATCTGCGGGATATGATGGGTAATATGTTCCCATCAAAGACCGTGTCCCGAAAATTGTCGGTCGCCGAGGCCAGAGCCTATATGATCCGCGAAGAACAGGAATCGCTCGTCGATATGGAACAGATCACCCGCAAAGCGATTGAAAGAACGCAGACGGCGGGTATTATCTTTCTCGATGAACTCGACAAAGTAGCTGGCCGCGAATCAGGAGGGAATCCGGACGTTTCGCGCGAAGGCGTCCAACGTGACCTTTTGCCGATCGTCGAGGGCACGAACGTCAATACAAAATATGGGATGGTCAATACCGACCATATCCTGTTTATCGCGGCCGGAGCGTTTCATGTCGCCAAGCCATCGGATCTGATACCAGAGCTTCAGGGGCGCTTTCCGATCCGCGTCGAACTCGAATCCTTAACGATCGACGATCTTAAGCGCATACTCATCCAGCCAAAGAATTCGCTTATTAAGCAGTATCAGGCTCTCTTAAACACAGAGGGAATTCAGCTGACTTTTACGGACGACGCTATCGACCGGCTGGCCGAGATGACCGAGGAGATCAATAAAACTGCTGAAAATATCGGTGCCCGGCGGTTGCACACTTTGGTTGAAAAGCTGCTCGAGGACATCAGCTTTCTCGGGAGCGAACTTGAGGAAAAGAACCAGCGGATCGACGCCGCCTATGTCGACGACAAACTAAACAGCCTGATCGAAGACAAAGATTTGCGGCAGTATATTTTGTAGATCAAAGCCTTACACTGACCGATGGCTTTTTCCTTTGCGTCTTTGCGTCTTTGCGGGAATTATTTTTTAGCACTCAAAAGGATCAGATTTGGCAGGCCCGTGGATCGCAAAATTACTTTTTAAGCACATGACACAGACCGCAATGACCGGCCAACACCGTTTAAGCATTTTGTTTAATCGCACGACGATTAAAACAACATTAGCGCTTTTAGTGCTTACGCTGCTTAGCGGAGCGGGCTGCGGCAAACGCGGTGCACCTACACCACCAAAGGAGCGCGTAAAACAGATCGTCGAGATCGCTGGTTACCAACGTGGCAATCAGGTCATTCTCTCGTGGCAGATGCCGGTTCGTAACGCTCCAAAAGGCGACACTTTGAATATCAGCCGTGCCGATATCTATCGTCTGGCCGAACCCGCTAATTCGCCACTCCAGCTTTCCGAAGAGGAATTTGCCAACCGCAGCACGCTGGTTGCGGCTCTAAAGATCACGGACGCCGATTTTGGCCTAAAAAATCTGCAGCATAAAGACACTCTCCAGTTCGCCGGCCAGGCTGCGCGATTGCGGTACGCGATCAGATTTGTAAACGCCTCGGGGCAAAAAGCCGGGTTCTCCAATTCCCTGTTGATAGAGCCAACCTCAAAGGTCGCCGCGGCCCCGGCTTCCCTCTCGGCCGAGCCAACACAGGACGCTATCCGCCTTAAATGGCAGCCGCCGGCCGCAAATGTCGATGGCTCGACGCCCGTAAGCCTGCTCGGATACAATATTTACCGGTCTACGTCGGACAAAGAACCGGCAAAATTGCTTAATAAAACGCCGATCGACACTGCCGAATACGAAGACCAGTTTTTCGAGTTTAATAAGGATTATTTCTACTTTGTACGGGCCGTTTCGGTCGGCACACAGGCCGAACCGGTCGAGAGCACGGAATCGAACATTCTAAAATTCCGCGCCGTCGATACATTCGCACCGACGGCTCCGTCAGCGATCACCGTCGCCGCATCGCCTACCACGATCTCGATCTTCTTTGCCGTCAACCCCGAAAAAGACATCGCGGGTTACAAGATCTACCGCACGACCGACCCGACATTACCTCAACCAGACTGGCAGCTCCTCACCCCTGACCTGTTGAAAACAAACACTTTCCAGGACACCCGCGTCGAGTCCGGCAAAACCTACTATTACTACCTAACCGCCACCGATACCGCCGGAAACATCAGCGAAATGTCACAAGTGGTCTCCGAAACCGTTCCATAACGTCAATTCGTAGAATAGTTAAGTCGCAATATAAGTATTGAAAAACAATACTTTTAACGCTAAAATCCTCCTACCCGTATGTCCCCAAAAACAGGTGCCGACCTTTTTATCGTAGATAACTCCGACTCCGACTAGAAAGTCCTTAACTATCTGCGCGAGTGGACCGATATTTCCAGCCAGTTCGACATTTGTACCGGATATTTTGAGATTGGTTCGTTGTTGGCATTGGATGGCGATTGGCAAAAAGTTGATAAGATTCGCATCCTTATGGGTGATGAGGCCACCAAACGAACCAAAAACACTTTAGTGTTGGGCATTAAGCAAAGACTCGATGCAAGCATCGAAACCGAGAAAGAAAAGAACGATTTTCTAAAAGGCGTTCCCGCAATACTTGCGTCTTTGAAATCAGGCCAAATCGAATGCAGGGTCTATAACAAGAAGAAGTTTCACGCTAAGGCCTTTATCACCCATTCTAAACTTGCAGTTGTGGGATCGTCCGCATTGGTCGGTTCAAGCAACTTCACGTTTCCAGGCTTAACCTATAACGTCGAGTTGAACGTCCAGCTTCGCCGCGAGGTCGAGGAACTTCAGGCTTGGTACGACGAACACTGGAATGAAGCGGAGGATGTATCTGAAGACATTTTCAAGACGATTGAACGGCACAAGCGTGAATTCTCGCCGTTCGAAATCTATGCAAAGTCGCTCCATGAGTATTTTCGCGGCGCCGAGGTAACCGGATCGTCGACACATTTGAGGTCACAAATTGTGACCGCAATGATAACCCGATGTGGTCACAGATTGTTACCACATTATCCATACTTGGGATATCACAAATTGTGACATCCCGTCGGTAACCAGTTATTAATGTTTGTCCTTGACGATTGCGAGTTCAACGATTGGAGGTCACAAACGGTGACCTCCAATTAAGCCGATACTTATGAGCAAAAATGAATCACTAATACCGCTCGAAACGATAGAGCAAAAAATCTATGTCATCCGGGGTGAGCGGGTAATGCTGGACAGCGATTTGGCGGCGATCTACGGTGTCGAGACAAAAATGTTCACCAGGGCGGTGAGAAGGAATATTGATCGTTTTCCCGACGATTTTATGTTTCAGTTGACCAATGAGGAATTCGAATCTTTAAAATTCCAAAGTGGAATATCAAACAACTTGAGGCGCCAAATTGGCGCCTCAAGTGAAGAGGGATTGATGTTGCAATTTGCAACTTCAAACCGGAGCCATGGCGGGCGGCGCTACCTGCCTTATGTATTTACCGAACACAGTGCCTTAATGGCGGCAAATGTCTTAAAGAGTAACCAAGCGGTCGATGCCAGTGTGCAGGTTGTTCGGGCCTTCGTCAAAATGCGGAACATGCTTGCCTCAAATGCCGAGCTTGCAAAAAAGATCGAGTCACTCGAAAAGAAATATGACGCCCAGTTCAAGTCCGTGTTCGACGCCATTAAGCTGCTAATGCTGCCTCCAGTTAAACCAAAAGGCGGCATCGGCTTTGTCGAAACGTCGAAAAATAAGAAATAGCTATGACTCCCGAATTAGAGCGAACCTCGACGCCGCTGAATACGAAGACGAGTTTTTCGAATTTAATAAGGATTGTTACTACTTTGTGCGAGCCGTTTCGGTCGGCACACAGATCGAAAAAGACATCGCGGGTTACAAGATCTACCGCACGACCGACCCGACATTACCTCAACCAGACTGGCAGCTCCTCACCCCTGACCTGTTGAAAACAAACACTTTCCAAGACACCCGCGTCGAATCCGGCAAAACCTACTATTACTACCTAACCGCCACCGACACTGCCGGAAATGTTAGCGAAATGTCACAAGTAGTTTCCGAGACCGTGCCTTAAGCCTTTATCAAAAAGTCAGCTAGGCTACGGCATCTATCAGTGCCTGCCAATTCTTATTTTCGACCCATACGAATCGACATTTTCCGCCGCTTCGCCTTTCCCAGAGTTCACCGATTTGTTTTTTCTCCAAGCTGTCCCGGCTCTCGGAAATGTGTGAGCCTTTATATTCGACGGCCAATGTTACATCGTCATACAAACGGATAATAAAGTCAGGGTAAAACCGATCCGATGCCGTTTGCAGCCAAAACGAACCAGGTTTACGCTCAACGTTTCTAACCCACCATTTAACGTTACTTAAATGGTTTGCGATTTCCTGCGCACATTCAAACTCTTCGCCCAGACTTTTAAGATTCCCGATCACGGGAAAGAAATGTCTCTTGAGTCGAAAAACGCCAGAATATGGGAAATCATAAGCATAACGGCCTTGTTCAAAAACGATGTTAAATTCATCGCGGACATCAAACCTTGATTCGTCTGCGAAGAGACCTTCAAAGACCCGCTGTTTCGCTTGTACCAATCCGCTTGCAAGTTTGCGCTCAATCGCACCGCGAAGCCTGAATTTTCGATACGCCAGTTCCTCAATCGACATAGCGCGAGTGTCGATCAAGTGATTTACAGACCGATTTAACCACGCCACCTTTTGGTCACGGTCTGCATAAACAAAAGGAATATTGCGGTCGAGCCATTGGACAAGTTCGGTATTGTTCCAGCCTTTCTCACGATCAAAAAGCGCGAGTTGGCTGTCGAGTTTGTCATACACGTCGCATTCAACTTTCTCTAGTTGAGAGACCGAGAGGCTCGCTCGGCGCATCGCCTCGACGTCGTCGGGAAAATCCCCGTCTGAGAGTTTTGTGTCAAATTCAGTGTCAGTTATTTCCCAGCCCGCGTCGAGCAGAGGCGTTTCGTCAAACAGCTCAAACAGCTTTCCCTGCCTGTAACACAAAAGCGGAACCTTTGCCGATTCGCCGTTCTCGGCCGGTGTCTTTTCGCGAACAGATGTATTGGCCGAGGCTGTGTCCATTCGTTCTCTGACTATTCTCGACACCTCGGGCGATGTAAACGTTGCGGCAATTTGTAGGATCTGAGCAGGGCTTGCTCCGTCTTTGACGGTCAATGTCCCCGTTTCGGGCGATATTTCTATCCGTTCACGCAAAGCCCGTGGCAATGTCTGAACTGCCGAGATGTCGGGCAGTACAACGGCACTGTCCGCCTCTGGCAGAGGAATTGTAAGATCTTCCTTTAGAGGAAAGAGCGATAGGTTGTTGCCCGCGTCGTCGGGCGTGTAGATCAGGTCCTTTGTAGCCAGCCGTTCAAAACCGCTCTGAACCAGGCCGTCCCTCAGACTGTTTACCGTGTCTGCCAATTGATCTGACACAACATAAGCATAGCTCCGGTTCAGGGCCTCGCGCCGCTTTCGCGTGACATGCGGCATTCTCAATACGCGGCCCAAAACCTGTTCAACGGCC
>JBGTCS010000433.1:0-2542 GCA_041748715.1 Pyrinomonadaceae bacterium
CATCGATCAGATCGCCGTCCGTAATACTGTTGGCCTTGATAATTATGCGGGCCGGCTTACCAGCCAGTTTATGCTTCTTTTCGCGTTTGATCAGTGAGATCAGCCGTTCCCGCAGATCGAGCGGCGCGACAATCAACCGGTTGTATTTATCCGGCTGCGAATAACCAGTCAAAAAGTTGAACAGGCTCGAAGCATCTTCGCCGATCTCGTCATCAGCGGTCAAAAGCCCGATGTCTGTGTACAACCGGGCCGTGACCGGATTGTAGTTTCCGGTCGCGATATGAACATAGCGGACGAGTTTGTCGCGCTCGCGGCGGACCACGAGCAGCACTTTTGAATGCGTTTTCAGTGTGCTGATGCCGTAAACCACGTGAACGCCTTCGTTCTCGAGCCGCCTGGCCCATTCGATATTGTTCTCCTCGTCGAACCTGGCTTTTAACTCAACAAGGGCAGTTACCTGTTTTCCCAATCGGCTCGCACGCATCAACGAATTGACTATCGGCGAATCGCGGCCGGTTCTGTACAGACATATTTTTATTGCCTGAACTTCAGGGTCCTCGGCGGCTTCGGCGATAAAATCCGAGACAGCCGTAAACGATGTATAGGGATGATGAAGCAGCATGTCCTGCTTTCGTATGACATCAAAAATATTTACTTTTTTACGAATCCACGACGGGGTCATAGGAACGATCGGTTTTTCCTTGAGTCGCGGCTGGTCGAGAGCATATAGCTGCATCAGATCGGGAATATGAATAAATCCGTCGACCCGCGCTACCTCGGCATCGGTCAAGCCGGTTCCAGACATCAGCAGTTTGACCATTTTTTCGGGCATTGCAGCATCGACCTCGAGACGGACCGCGAACCGGTCGCGGCGTCGTTGAAGTTCGCGTTCGAGCGTTCGGAGCAAGTCGGCTGCTTCATCCTCGCGAAGTTCGATATCGGCGTCACGGGTTACGCGAAAGACGAATGCCTCGCTCGTTTTCATATTCGGAAAAAGCTCGTCGACATTTGCCGCCATGACCTCTTCGAGCAAGGCGTATCGCCCCGCTTTTTCGTTTATCGGTATCAGACGCTGGACCGTCGAGGGCAATTTGATCCGGATAAAACGCTTTTGGCGGAACAGGTGCTTTAATTTTGGCTGGGTGAAGGCCCGGTTCGGCTCGATATAGAGTCCGAGATTCATGCTCAGGTTCGAAACATACGGGAACGGATGGCTCGAATCAACCGATTGCGGTGTCAGGATCGGGAACAGGTTATTGCGGAAATACTTATTTAACGAACGCTTTTCTTTATCCGATAATTTTGAGTATTTCTCGATCGTGATCCCGGCCGTGGCGAGGGCTGGAAAAACATTCTGCTCCAATTCCTCTACTTGCCGTTTGAGCATCGGCCTCAACCGTTTATAAAGCTCCGCCAGCTGTTCGCCAGCCGTCATGCCGTCGGGCGAAAGTTCGCCGACGCTCTCGGCTATCTGCTCTTTGAGCCCCGAGACACGGATCATAAAGAATTCGTCCAGATTTGTCGAAAAGATCGAAAGGAATTTAAGCCGTTCAAGGACGGGCAAGCTTTCATCGCACGCTTCGTCCAGGACGCGGCAGTTAAATTCGAGCCAACTTAGTTCACGGTTAAATAATTTTTTATCGACTAACTTGGGTTCATTTGGAACCGTCGCTTCGAAATTTTGCTGGGTTTTTGAGGTTTTCGATTCCATCGGTAATTCGTATTATAAGGGTTTTTGAATCAAGCTCGATAAAAATCTCTCGTTCTGAAATCTCTACGGCAAATCGCTTCCCGTGTCCATCTCTGCATCTCTGCGGCTCTGCGGGAATATATTCTAAAGATTTGCTTCCCGCGGAGATGCGGAGACGCAAAGTTAAGACCGGAGACCTTCTATGCGGATCGTGCGTTCCTGATCACCGTCTCCGTCGATAAAGACCGAGATCGCCCCGGCCCGCAACTTAAATGTTTTTAGCCGGTCGGCCCATTCGATTATTGTCACGGCATTTTCTTCTTCGAGAATTTCAGGGAGCCCAACGGCTTCGGCGGCATTCATTGCTCCGTCGAGACGCCAGAGGTCGATGTGATGAACATCAAAAAGGCGAGTTTTATATAGATTTACGAGTGCAAAGCTCGGGCTTGTGACCTCGTCGATGTCAAATTTGAGCGCGTTCATTACGCCCTTCGTCAAAAGCGTTTTACCCGCGCCGAGCCCGCCGTAAAGCAAGATCACTTCGCCGCCCGCCAGAGCCGAGCCGAGTTTCTCGCCGACGGCAAACGTATCCTCTGGTGTGTTCGCTGTAAATTCGCTCATCACTCGGTGCGTAAACCTATCTGCGAGAACCAGGAGAGTTTGTCCCAATAGCCACGTTGAATAACTATCTCGCCATCACGAAATTGGAAAAAGCCGCAGCCGCGGATCTCGAACGATCGTCCTGTTGGAGCTTGGCCGTAAAATTCGCCCAAAAATGTGCCGCCGCCCGTCCATTCCCACGCTGCCCAGTCGCCGTCGCCGATCAGATTCTCGAGACGGGCCCAGGCATCG
>JBGTCS010000434.1:0-15765 GCA_041748715.1 Pyrinomonadaceae bacterium
CGCACTCAGCACAACGGGACAGCCAATTACAGATTCGAGGAACGGCATAGTCAAGCCGCGGATCAATATTCAAGCAGCCCTCGGAACCTTGCCGTGTTTGTTCCCAATCAACTTAGGGCAAACAATTAATGGTTCGTTGACAACGACTGATTGCACTTTTACGTTGAGCGGCTTAACTAGATACGTTGATGTTTACGTGCTTGACGCCATTGCCGGACAGCAAATTGCAGTTTCAATGACTTCATCCATCAATACCCATCTATATTTGGTTAATTCAAGTAATCAAATTCTTGACGATGATGGAGGCGGCGGAACGAATTCGCGGATTCCCGCAACCTCGGGCTTTTTTCCTATACCGGCGACTGGCACTTATTCGATTTTTGCAACTTCATTCGCGGCCAGCGCTATCGGGTCGTACACAATAAGTTTAGTCGCAAGCAGCTATTCGATCAGCGGGCGCGTTGCTCGAAGCAACGGAACCGGCGTGCCGGGAGTCGGAATTGCGTTGACCGGTTCGCAAAGCGGACAAACCACAACGAACGCCAACGGCGATTACTCCATAAACGCAACCGGCGGCGGCAACTACACGATAACGCCCACGTTGGCGAACAATACTTTTATTCCTATTAACCAAACATTCAATAATCTTAGTTCGGCGCAGACGGCAAACTTTAACGCAACACCGGCGGCGACGCCAACTCCGACACCGACACCGACACCAACGCCCACGCCGACGCCAATGCCAGGTGCCGGGATCGAGGGCGATATCAATAGAGTTCCGTTTGGAGTTGGAAGCATTCCGGGATTTGGAGATAGTTTCGTCAACGGCCTCGATCTGTTGCAGTATGACAGGTTCCAGGCTGGATTAGATGCTCCATCGACAGGAGTTGGAGGCGAGTTCCAGAGAATGGATACGGCTCCGGCTCCGGGCGACGGCTGTATCAGACCGGACGACAAACAGCGAATCGCCAACTACATCGCTGGTGGTTCATCTACTTGGATAGCGGCCGCTGGCCCAACGGTGCAAGCTCCTTGCGGGATAAATCCGATACCCGTCGTTGAGAGCATCTTTGAGATCGTTCCCGAGACAGAGAGATCAGCGGCGGCAAGAGAACTTCGAATCGTTCCGGTTTCAGTTGAAAAGGGAGCCCTCGAAGAGATCAGACTCGCTCTTGATTCTCAGTCAAACGAGAGAGGAATGCAGTTCAGCATAGACTTTGACCCGGCTTCACTGGAATTCATGGGTGAACTAGGAATCGGAGTCAACGCAAACATCGTCGCTGGTGAAGGTGCTCCTGCGGGAACTGTCATCACCGCAAACACAACGGAAGCCAATAATGGCCGGATCAGCATCGTCATCGATGCCCCGACACCGTTTACCCGAGGTGTCAGAGAAGTTGTCCGAATTGCATTCCGTGCGAAAGAGACGGCACCAGGAAGGGTCTCAAATGTCACATTTTCAGACACGCCGACACCGAGATTCATCACTCTCGCAGATGCGACAGGCAGTGCATCTGCCGCCCGGTTCACAAACGGCACGGTGACGATCACGGACGCAAACGCAACCGGAGTCGAGGTAACAGGACGAGTCCTGACCCCCGACGGCCGCGGGTTGCGGAATGCCACGGTGTCGATGAAGGATGCAAAGGGCATTGTTCGAACAGCCACAACCAGCTCTTTCGGTTTCTATCGTTTTGACGGTGTCGCGGCGGGGCAGAATTACACGATAACGGTTTCATCAAAACGCTACCGCTTCGCTGCAAGAGACATAACAGTTGGCGACAACCTCGCTGATGTGGCCTTTGTCGGACTTGAATAGCTTCGAGGTCAATTGTTTTTTTTCGACGGCCCTCCCGGCCGTCATCTTTTGTTCTTACTTTACCCTTCCATTCCCAACTGGTGATTAACCGCCATCAATAGAACGAAAACAAAAGGAAATTGACATGATCCACAACCGGCCCATAAGATTACCGTAATACACGTGAAAACAGACAAAATTCCGATAACAATCGACAATCTGAAGAAAACGCACTTTGAGCGTTCTGCTGAAATTCGTAAACGGCTCGCGGAATTTGCGGCTGTCGGCGAACACGGCAGTGACACCATGTTATTTGAAGAAATGGTTTTTTGTTTTTTTACGGGCGGGTGTTCGGCGCGGATGGGGTTGAATTCGCTGGCGGCAGTGAAGCCGATACTTTTGACTGGCGATCATGACGCGATCATGAATGCTCTTGTCGGCGTTCATCGATATCCGCGGGCTCGAGCGAGGTATGTTGTCGCGTCGCGCGACTTCCTCCGAGAACATTGCAACCTCGAATTGCGTAGAAAACTACAGAGCTTTGAATGCAGCCTTGAAAGGCGCGATTGGCTGGTTCGGGAAAAAGGTATAAAAGGCCTTGGTTACAAAGAAGCGAGCCATTATCTCCGAAATATCGGGTTCAAAGGTTACGCCATTTTGGATAAACATGTTTTGAATTGCCTTTTTGAACTGAAAATAATTGACGACCCAAAGCCACCAAACACGCGTTCGAAGTATCTAAGGGTTGAAGACAAGCTGAAACAACTTACGGATTTGACCCGGATCGACTTTGACGAGCTCGATTTAGTTCTATGGTCGATGAAAACAGGCGTTATACTTAAGTAGTTCGCGGCGTCTAAGGTAGTTGCAGTATGGATTATGATCATCTAACTGTTAGTTCCACAAATTTCCTTTCGAGAGCAAAGCTCGCCTCTATCCCCGCGCTGATCCTGATCTGTTTTTGGATTCCTACAAATACGGCTGCATTACAGCCCTCTCAGACGCCGGAACCTAAAAAGCTTGTCAAACAGGCTGCGAAATTGGCGAGAGCCGGTTCCTTTTCTGAAGCCGAAAAACTTTTGCGTACCGCAGTTGAGGCGGACGAAAATCGTTCAGAGACAAAAGTTGAATTGGCATACGTATTAACAAAACAGCGTCGGTTGGGCGAGGCCTTCGATATGGTTTACGCGGTCGCTGAAAAGGAACCAAAGAATTCGCGGGCGTTTGCTGTTTTAGGAACTACCCTATTGGCGGGCGGGCGATTTACCGAGGCCCGAGTCTCCTTCTTTAACGCGATTCGACTCAACCGCAAAGAACATCTCGCTTGGGCGGGTTACGGGCTGCTTGATTTTTACGAGAACAAGATCGGAGACAGTGTCGAAAATCTGCGAGAAGCGGTTTATTATGCCCCAGATGAGCCGGATTACTTGTTTGCCCTTGCCCAGGTCACGGCGCGAGCTGAGCGTTATCGGGAAGCCGCCCAGGCATACCGCGATTTTTTGAACGTTTCCAATATTGCGGATTCCGATCGGCGCGCTCGCATTAAGGGGGTTATTGAATTTCTAAACTACCTAGGCCAGATCAGCTCCCTTTATAAGTCCGAAGGCGAAGACAATACAAGCGTCCCATTTCAACTGATAGGCAACCGTCCAGTCATCTCGTTGCGAATAAACGGTGAAAAAGAACCGCTGCGATTTGTTCTCGATACCGGCTCAGGGATCTCAGTGGTTTCGAGCAAGACCGCAAGACGGTTGAAGATAAAACCCGTCACAAAAGGCGGTTTCGCCCGCGGAATTGGCGGGGACGGAAAATTTGAAGTGATTTATGGTCTATTACGCGAAATCAAAATTGGGGACGTCCGCCTGCGTCAAGTGCCCGTTTATATTCGCGATTTTCACTCATCGGCCCTGGAGGTCGATGGATACATCGGTCTCGCACTGATTTCAAAATTTCTCACAACAATAGACTATGGCAACCTCACGTTCACGCTCACCAGGCGCGAGGCAGATGCTAAAGAATTTAGAGAAAAGGTCGATCTCTCATTACCGTTACGTCTGACGTCGAGCGGTTTTCTGAGCGGCAAAGTCTTATTGCAGGGGCACGAAATGCCGCTCAATTTTATAGTTGATACCGGGGCCAGCGTTTCTGTGATCTCCGACGACGTTGCCCGCACAGACGGCATCTCGCCCTTTTTAGGCGATGAAAAGCTGCGGGTGATCGGATCCGCCGGTGTGACGGAGAATGTTTCCACGTTCAAACTGCCAAAGGTGACGTTTGGCCAACACTCGCGAAAGGATATAATGGCCGTAGCCCTCGACCTCGATATTATCAATGAGACGTCAGGATTTGAGCAATCAGGGATTCTTGGAGGAAATTTTCTTAGGAATTATCGACTGACATTTGATTTCAGAGGTTCAAAGGTAACTTTCACTTCCGTTAAACCCGAGATCGACCAGCAATAATAATGAAACAAAGCCTTTATCTCGAAACTTCCGTTGTCGGTGCTTATCTCGATAACGGCGAGCCTTTTAGGCGCGATCTGACCATACGATGGTGGGAACACGAGATGTCCGAATACCAGGCGTTTAGTTCGATTCTCGTTGAACGAGAGCTTGAACGGATGGAGGAACCGCATCGCAGCGGCTATCTAAATCTTGTAAAACCCCTTAAAAAACTCGAACTTTCTGAGGAGGTCGCGATCCTGGCCGATGGTTACATCGATCGCGGGATCTTTCACCGCAAATATATCGCCGATGCCATTCATGTCGCGCTCGCTTCGTTCCATAAGATCGACTATATCGTTACGTGGAATTTTGGCCACCTGGCCAACGTTCGAAAACAAGCGAGGTTGAGGTTGTTTAATACATCGGCAGGATTTTTTTCGCCGGCTATCATTACCCCGGAATTTCTTGTACATACCATTTGAAAAAGGCCAGGAAATTCCTGACCTTTCACAACTTTCATAATAAACGACCGCTTATGGGATCTGTAGTTCCTGGCCGACCGCTATGCTTGCGGGGCTGGAAAGGATCTCGCGGTTTGCATTGTAGATATCCATATAACGCCTCGATGTGCCGTAAAACCTAATGCTGATCTTGCTCAATGTATCACCCGGCTGAACGGTATATGTTTGCCTGCCTGTCGATCTCGGATATTCGGTTCCGGTTGGAGTGTCATCCCGAGCCTCGCCAAATCTCGGCAGCGAGACGCCCTGATTTAAATAAACACCAAATTCGGTTCCGGATTTAACCTCGGCGTCCGATCCTTTTGTTAATTTATCGCCAAGAAAACCGCCGCCGGCTCCGAGCAGGCCGCCGATCAAAGCTCCCTTGCCGCCGCCGATCGCCGCACCAAGAATTGCCCCACCGGCACCACCGCCGCCGATAAAGATCAGCTTACGGTTCTTCATCTTCCCGCCCGACGCCGTTCCTTCGTTATCGCTCGAGACATTGCTCGCATCGAGATCCGTTAACGAACCGTTGATACTTCGCTTATAGCCGTTTGGCAGTTTGACTTCGACAAACCTTGCATCGATCTCGCCCGCTTTTCCGCCCTTGTCGGCCGCCTTGACTGAATCGACACGACCAACTAAGGTGCTGCCATTAGGAATCACCACTATTCCATTTGACGAATAGACGGGATCGGTTGTTGTAACGCTAAATGTGTCGCCAACTCGCGCAGTTTTGGATGTGATCGTGCGGTTCATCCGAACACGGATCACAGTTCCCGATTCGACCGAATATTGCTGCTGGGCCGTATTTGCCCTCGACGTACTCCGTCTTATTACCGGTTTTCGCTGGGCAAAAACTTCGACCGAGCCGGTCACAAAAATTACTGCCAACAATAACAATAGCCAATTCACTTTATTTAATCTCTTCATAAATAACTCTCCTCATCTCATGTTTAAATATATGCCATACCAAAAAAAGGCCGCTTCACCGCCGTTAAGACTGCAACGAGTTAGATTACGTTGTCCGCAACTCTGATTTCATCGTGGTTATGACTTTTATTTTACCATTTGAGTCAAAAATCGAAAAAAATCGACCTTTTCCTGAAATCGGACTCGATTGGCCGTATACTCTGAACGTAAATTAAAAAGTCAGAAACCCTTTTCATTTTTTTGTTAACCCCCGGTCTAAAATCCGGGGGTTAAGTCATTTAAGGGGCAAGTTAAACAAGTTTTTTCAGGAGTTTGAGTAATATGCAGCTTTTAGCCCCGGCGATTCTTCTTTTTGGTCTAAATTTGCTCGATGCCCTGTTGACGATCGTCTGGGTTCGAAGCGGTGTTGCAACCGAGGGCAATCAGTTGATGGCAAATCTGCTGGATATCGGAAACGGCCCATTTTTGATCGCCAAGATCTTTATAGGAGCGATCGCCGCCTTTGTATTATATAAATGGGGCAATCGACCTCTCGCTAAATACGGTCTCGCCGTCTCACTCGCTGTCTATATCGCGTTAATGGGAATTCATCTATTAACGGGCCTATCGGCATTCGGATTGGTTTCTGATACGACGATGCGCGAGGTGGCCGAGTTTCCGGGACGCATCTTTGCCGTCATCTTATAACCGATTTCAGAAACGTTTTTCTTTGATCCCGATGGTTCCAACGAAACATCGGGATCATTTTTTTCGTAACTCATGGCACAACGCCCACTGGTTTTTTACGCATCCAAAAAAATGGTTAATATATTTTTAGAGGTACGGTGTCATTATGAAAAGTAAATCGATATATCAAATTTCCGCACGTCAGATCCTATTGCTGGCTTTTGCATCGGCCCTGATCGCGGTCGGCGCGACGGCTCTGGTTTACAATCTGGGGCGGTATTGGCAGGAGAATTCCCTAGGCTTGGTGTTGGCGGAACAGGCTCCCGCCCTGATTTCAGATCCGTCGCTCGTTAGTGACGAGCAAAACAGTATAGAAGTGTATAAGGCAATTTCGCCCGGGGTTGCATTTATTACTACTACCTCATATCAGCAGAATTTTTGGGGTGATGTTCAAGAGGGCAAGGGCAACGGGTCCGGTTCCGTGATCGACACAAACGGCAACATCCTGACAAATTATCACGTTATTGAGGGAGCCCAAAAGCTGACCGTCAGTTTTGGTGGTGAAAAAACTTACGCGGCAACCGTGGTGGGCGGCGACCCGGATACTGATTTGGCTATCATTCGCCTGGACTCGCCGCCGTCTGGGTTAACTGTGGTTCCACTTGGCGATTCGGATAAGCTGATCGTAGGTCAAAAGGTGCTGGCGATCGGCAATCCGTTCGGCTTGGACCGGACACTGACGACCGGCGTTATATCCGGACTTCAGCGACCGATCCGAGCACGCAATGACCGTCCGATCGATGCAGCGATACAGACCGACGCCTCTATCAATCCTGGAAACTCGGGCGGTCCGCTGCTTGATAAATTCGGCAGAATGATCGGCATAAATTCGCAGATTCTGTCGCCAGCGGGCGGTTCGGTCGGCGTGGGATTTGCAGTTCCGACCAATACGGCCAAGCGTATTATTCCGCAATTGCTCCAGTTTGGTGAGGTGCGTCGTCCCAAGCTCGGAGCTTCGCTCCCAACAATCGCAGAGCTGAAGCAACGCGGCTACCGCGTTCCGGTCGAATCGGGCCTACTTGTTTATCAGGTAATCCCGGGCGGATCGGCGGATAAAGCCGGGCTCAGAGGCGTTACCGGAAATGGATCTATCGGTGATATTATCCTTTCGGCCGAAGGGCAGAAATTGAATGACATCGACGATCTGTATCGGCTACTGGATAAAAAGCAGATCGGCGAAAGCATTACAGTTGAGGTTTATCGCAACGGGCGGACGTTATCTATTCCCGTAAAATTGTTAGGCAGTGCGACGACGACCCGCAATACACGACGGTCCGTTCAATAATTGGCGGCTCGAGCGATACCTGCATATTTGGCGGCGGGCAATGTGCCCGCCGTTCTTTTTATCAATTGATGGAACTTAACGATTTTTACAATAACGGATTTGGCTGGATATGCCGCCAATGCGAACGCGAACTTACCCGGCCCGAAGTACCCGCACAAACACACTCCCGGATCTTTCGCGAGGGCGAAGCAGAAAGCAAGAACCCAGACCTTTCAAACATCGCACTCGCCAAATGGACAGATAAAACTCGCCGATTTCTAACGTGCCCTCGATGCGGCATCACAGAACCGGTCGAAAATTCTTGAATTCACACCTTACCGGCCAAGCATGCTAGATTGAAACTAATGCTAGAACACGAGTTAGAGACAGCGATCACCGTCGCACGCCTGGCGGGAAAAACAATCCTGAAACATTATGCCGACGGTTTTGTAACCGAAGAAAAGATCGGCGCGGATAACTTTAGTGAGCCCGTCACCATAGCCGATCGAGAGGCAAGCCGAATTATCGTTGACTGCCTCGCTGCCGAGTTTCCCGACGATGCGATACTTTCCGAGGAGGAAGTCGATGACCTCGAACACCGCACGTCGAAACGCCGCGTATGGATCATCGATCCGATTGACGGCACCGCTGGATTTGTTAATCACGACGGAGATTTTGGTGTACAGATCGGCCTTGCGATCGACGGGATCGCAGTTGTCGGAGTTGTTTACCTGCCTTTTCACGACATCCTCAGCTACGCCGTTAAGGACGGCGGATCGTTTGTAGTCAACGGCACGGAAAAGCCTGAAAGGGTGCGAACGTCCGACGTTTTTGAATTCGCGGAGTTGAAGCTGGCAGTTTCGCGAAACCATCTCTCACGCCGCATGTCGGATGTGATCCAACATTTTGGCTTTACCAAAATTACACGGCGCGGTTCGGTCGGGTTAAAGGTCGGTCTGATTGCCGACCAGTCCTGCGACGTCTATATTCACCCAAGCCCGCGAACGAAACTGTGGGACACATGTGCGCCGCAGATCATTCTCGAGGAGGCCGGTGGCCGCTTTACGGATATTTTCGGATTGGAAATGCGTTATGACCGTGCCGACCTTCAAAATCGCAACGGCATTCTAGCGACAAACGGGGCAGCCCACTCTTCGGTTGTGGAACATTTGAGCCCGCTTTTGGACCAATTTGGCAGAACGCCGTTCATCGCTAAAACATGATCCACCTTGCCGGTGTACTCTGAAATTCTCTAAAAACTTCGGGAAACTTGCCAAAATTTGTTTAATTTACAAAACTTTACGCTTTTCCAATTTTATGCAGTTGTATTAAACATAAGTTTATGCTACATATATTCCTCAAGTAGTTTCTTCACGCATAATAGCTAAATTAAACAAGGAATAGAATTAAGTGATTACTCCAAACGGATTAGTTAACTCTGGCGAACCGAGTTGTGAAAGGTCTGAGGTTTTTGCCGGAGATTATTTTAACAAATTGAGCGGCGAGCAAATTGAGTTCGAGTGCAAACGACAACTCGAATCTGGCTGCAAAGAGCTCATCGTTAATTTCTCAAAAACCGAGATGGTCAATAGTATTGGCATTTCAATCTTGCTGGGCGTGATCGACACCGCGTCGAATAACGGAGCGAAAGTCGTTTTCTCGGATGTTAACGAGGATACGGTCGAATTATTTGACATGCTAGGTCTGACAAACCACGTTGAGATCGTATAGAGGTTTTGAATATGACTGAGTCCCATAAACTGATCCACGCTTTCGGAGCGTTAGCCGAACTCGGGCAAGAGATCACGAATAAAAACAACTTTCAGGAAACTATTCGGACATCGCTGCATTTGATCTCGGGCGCGATCGGAATCATGCGAGGTGCCGTCGCACGATATTCCCGATTTGGCCACGAGCTCAATATGCTGGCTGTCCGCGGACTCGGCGATGACTTTCCGCTCAGTTTATCTTTATGTGCTGAGGACGAGCGCCAGTTCCTGACCAACGGATTAAATACGATCGAGGTCGCACAGGCAAAGGTTCTGCCTTTTTTCCAGGTTTATGACGAGAGTTTTGAACGTCGTCGTCTTGAACTGTTTATCCCGCTGGTCGTTCGGGACGAGATTGTCGGAGCCATTTTCCTTGGCGAGAAAGCGACGGGTGAGCCGTATACAAACTACGAAAAAGAAATCGCCTGCGCTATGGGCCAGCATATCGGCGTAGCAATAGCTCAACGCAATCTGATGGCTGAGATAGAACGGCACGCCGACGAGAACCGAAAGATGTTCGACGAAATGCGTTCGACATATCACGACACGGTAAAAGCGTTTGCAGCGGCCATCGACTGTAAAGACAAGTACACTGAGGGTCATTCGGTTCGCGTCGGCAGATTTTCTGAGATCATCGCGTCCGAGTTAGGCTGGGGTGCCGACGAGATCGAGGGAGCGGCCGTTGCCGGATATTTACACGACGTGGGCAAACTGACCGTCGAACGAAAGATCATCAATGCACCCTACCGGATCAACGCTAAAGAGTCGGCTGAGTTAAATAAACACCCGGCGGTCGGTTACGAGATCCTGTTGCCGATCCATCATCCGTTCACCGATGTGCCGCTGGCTGCGAAATATCATCACGAACGTCTCGACGGACGAGGCTATCCCGATGGATTGTTCGATCGCGAAATTCCATTCATCGCTAAGGTTGTTAATCTGGCTGACTCGTTTGACGCGATGACGACCGATCGGCCATACAAAGCCCGGCGTCCCGCCAAGGAGGTCGTCGAGGACCTGCAGCAAAATGCCGGCAAGCAGTTCGCACCTGAATTGGTTTCGTCATTTTTGGGTGGGATGCTAAAGGAATTGACCGGCGAGGACCGAAACAAACGGTTTCGACGTCTGCTGGGCCGCGAATATATGGAATCCGAGGGAATTGTCGACAAACTAAAGTTAACCCTAAACGAAATGGCTCCGACAACACCTATGACATATGTGGCGGCTGCAACTATTGGCGACAGTACGATCCATTAGTCGTTCGTGGCAAAAAACATTC
Organism: Pyrinomonadaceae bacterium; assembly: GCA_041748715.1. Lineage (GTDB taxonomy): Bacteria > Acidobacteriota > Blastocatellia > Pyrinomonadales > Pyrinomonadaceae > OLB17. Next base: position 10,717 of record JBGTCS010000434.1, read on the forward strand.
ATGATTTGAGCCATTGTTCGGCGGTAGGTATGTCGTTAAAAACTCGACCGTTCACACCGCGATTCGTGGCCACTATCTCGCCAAATTGGTTGACCTCGTTTTGATCTAAATACCGATCGACAAAGGCTATCCGCGCCCGGCCAAATCCCATTTGCGGAATTTCCGAAGCCAGGCGAAATACATCTTCAATAGAACTGCTCTCAACAATATTTTCGTCGATCAGCACCCGAGTTGAATTTAGCCGGACGGCTTCGTCCGCCACCTCCTGCCAATACGCCCTCGATATCGAATACGTGTCTCGCTGCCCCTCAACATAAGCGTAGAGATAATCGGCCCGGTTTTCGACTGTTAGTTGGTATGGCTTGATTAGAGTGGGTTCTTGCATTTGCCCCATTGTACCATTCGGCCAGAACCTGCTATTCGTTTACAACCGGGCGCGTACCCAACAGTTCGAGAAATTTTTTTGCTGCTAGTGACAGGCTCTTGTCCGTCCTGTGGATCGCCCCGACCGAACGAATCCAATATTTTTCGGCGAGTTGGATCACGGCCAGAGTGCCCGCTTTTTTGGCTTCAGTAACAGCGGTTTCGGGAAGGATGGCGATCCCAAACCCGACCTCGACGGCACGCTTTATTGTTTCGATATTGTCGAATTCCGCCACTTTCTTGACCTCAATACCGTTAGCTTTAAATATCTTGTCCATCGCCTTGCGTGTCGGAACGTCGCGTTCAAACAGGACGAAATCCTCGCCCTGCAGATCGGTCACCTTTACTTTTTTGCGCTCTGCATATTTATGGCCGGGCGGCGTGATCAGCACGAGTCGGTCGTCGGGCATCGCCGTGATTGTTAACCCTCGCTTTGGTTCCGGAAATGCCAGGATGCCGAGTTCCACAGTTCCGTTTAGCACATCGCGCACGACCCGGGTCGTGCGTGAATATTCAAGGTCGATTTTTGCCGCAGGAAATTTGGTCATAAATTCGCGGACCTTGGCCGGCAATTCGTGAATGCCGACGCTATAAACGGTAGCAACCTTTACCGTGCCGCCGATCTTTCCGACTACGCCCCGCAGATTTTCCAATAATTGGTCATATGCTCCGAGGACATTTTTTGCTTCTTCGTAAAACACGTCGCCTGCTGGTGTTAATTTTACCTCGCGTCGGCCGCGAACCCGCTCGAGCAGCCGACGTTTGAATCGATCCTCTAACGCCCTTATTTGCTGACTTACAGCGGACTGCGTGATAAAATTTCGCTCGGCTGCCAGCGAAAAACTCTCAAGATCCACCAGGTCGCAAAATACTTTTAATGTTTCAATATGCATAGGCCATTCTGTTTATTTAATTAGCGATTCTATTTAATCATCACTATATTTTTCATTTTATCTTATCTGAATTAAGGTCTAATATGAAAAGCATTGCAAAATTTGCATTGCTGATTTCTCTTTTTGCTATTAGAATTCAGACAAACAACAGTTCAGTAATTATCCGAAAAGCGACCCATTTAGGATGGCAATAAAATTTTCGAACACCTTTCTCTTAAGAAAGCTTCATCAGATCACTGGTATTGTGCCACTCAGCCTGTTTTACTTTGTTCATTTATGGACAAATTCCGCGGCTCTGAACGGCGCAAGGATCTATAATGATCATGTACAGGGTATTCATGATTTTCCTTATCTGATATTCATCGAGACGTTCGGTATTTTTTTTCCGCTCCTTTTTCATTCGATCTACGGCGTTCTTATTTCTGCCGAATCCAAGGTTAATGTCCTAAATTACGGTTACGGCCGCAACTGGTTTTATCTGCTGCAAAGGGCGACGGGAATATTTTTGTTCTTTTTCCTTTTGTTCCATATCCTGAATTTTCGTTTCGGACTAATTCCCGGACTAAATCTGACTCCTGTTGCTGGTAACGCCGACCAGGCATTTGGGATTGTTTCGCGTGAGTTTCAGATCACCTGGGTCTTGATCTTTTATATAGTCGGTGTGACCGCAACGGCATGGCATCTAGCTTACGGATTTTTTCTGTTTGCTGTGGATTGGGGGATCGTTATCGGCCAAAAGGCCCAGAAAGTCACACTTTATGCGAGCTTAGGACTCGCACTCTTTTTATCTCTCGCCGGGATAAACGCTGCATTTGGATTTATAAGGCCATGTGGTCTCTTGCCACAGGCAGTCTGCGAGGAAGTGAAAAAACCATCCAGCGGCCCGACCAAGTTTTAATATTGTCGCAGCCGCTGACGTTCGAGTCGCTCTAAACAGTATCAGGGCTAGAGATCCGATCTTGTAATTATGGCTTCAAGCTCATTAAAAATTGTGATAGTCGGCGGCGGATTGGCTGGCCTTGCCGCCGCGATGAAGATCGCGGAAGCGGGTCACGAAGTCGATCTGATATCGGTAGTCCCGGTAAAGCGTTCGCACTCGGTTTGCGCTCAAGGCGGCATCAACGGGGCCGTTAACACAAAAGGCGAAGGCGATTCGCCTGCCAAACATCTTGACGACACCGTTTATGGCGGTGACTTTCTGGCCAATCAGCCTCCGGTTCAGAGAATGACGGATATGGCACCGGCGATCATCAATCTCTTTGATCGTATGGGTGTGCCGTTTTCGCGAACGAAAGAGGGATTGATGGATTTTCGCCGCTTTGGCGGAACGCTACACCATCGTACAGCATTTGCGGGAGCGTCGACGGGCCAGCAACTTCTCTATGCTTTAGACGAACAGGTCAGAAAGTGGGAGACGACCGGAAAGGTCACCAAATACGAAGGCTGGGAGATGCTTTCGCTGGTCCTGGACGATCATCAGGTTTGTCGCGGCGTGATCGCGATGAATTTGCAAACGCTTGAATTAAGATCGTTTGCGGCCGATGCCGTGATAATCGCGACCGGCGGCCCGGGGCTTATCTTTGGCAAATCGACAAATTCGATGACCTGCACCGGCAGCGCCACATCAGCCTGTTATCAGCAAGGTGCGCGGTACGCCAATGGCGAATTTATACAGGTTCACCCGACATCGATTCCGGGCGAAGACAAGCTTCGGCTAATGAGCGAATCGGCACGCGGCGAAGGCGGCCGCGTTTGGGTTCCCCGCGATCCGATGGACGAGCGCAAACCAAAAGATATCCCCGACGCGGAACGATGGTACTTTCTCGAGGAGAAATATCCGGCCTACGGCAACCTCGTTCCCCGCGACATCGCAACGCGCGAGATCTTTCAGGTTTGTCTCGAGGGCCACGGCGTCGGCGGTGAAAACCAAGTTTACCTCGATCTGACCCATATTCCGGCCGAAACGCTGACGCGAAAATTGGGAGCGATCCTCGAAATTTACGAAATGTTTGTCGGTGACGACCCGCGATATGTGCCGATGCGGATATTTCCCGGTGTGCATTATTCGATGGGCGGCCTCTGGGTTGATTTTGAACAGCGAACAAATATCCCGGGCCTTTTCGCGGCCGGCGAATGCGATTATTCGATCCACGGCGCTAATCGTCTCGGAGCCAATTCGCTATTGTCGTGCGTTTACGCGGGATTTGTAGCGGCTCCGGCGGCTCTGGACTACAGCAAGAATGTCAGCCGAGGCTCGACCGAGACCAACGGCATTCACGACGCCGAACTCAACCGCCAACAGGCGATCACCGATTCGATCATCCGGAGCGATGGCGGCGAAAATCAGTACAAACTGCACGAGGAACTCGGCAAGGTAATGACCGACAATGTGACCGTGGTTCGCTACAACGACCGTCTGCAGGCGACCGATGACAAGATCCGCGAGTTACAGGAACGGTTTCAGAAAATTTCGATAAACGACTCGAATCTCTGGGCGACGCAAGCGATCCCGCATGCTAGGCAATTGTCGAATATGTTCGAACTCGCCCGCGTCATCACGCTCGGAGCTCTAAACCGCGACGAATCGCGAGGTGCCCACTACAAACCAGATTTCCCCGAACGCGACGACGACCGGTTTTTAAAAACCACCATTGCCGAGTACGCCGCTGAGGCTCCGGTTTTGAGTTATGAGGCCGTGGATATTTCGCTCATCGAACCGCGTAAACGGGATTATTCGTCGGGAAAGAAATCTCAAACGTCGAAGCCGAGTAGAGAGCAAGTACCATAGACAGAATCTGAGAATATGTAAAATTCGGTTTCCGGAGAGGAGGTAAGGTATGATTCGAATAAAAGCAAAAACTGATTTTCAAGTCGCTTTCGTTATCTCGATAATAGGGCTCGCATCGACGATCTTTGTAAGTGCTCAGGACAAAGAGATCAAGCTAGATGATTTATTAGGTTACTTGGCGACTTCTCGTGCTACGACCAATAATGGTCCATATCGAAGCAGAGTAACTGTTGAAATATCCGACGACACGTCGGGCCCTTGGCGGAGTTACAGTTCGTGGGTGGACGAGGTTGTTCCGCCAGATCGCTCACATTTTACTTACACGAGTGGTCGGAAAGGTGATTTTATCAAAATCGGCAAGGCCGCTTACAGCAGGCAGCCAAACGGGGATTGGGTGGTGACTTCGGTAGTGAGTATTTCGATCCCCAATATTCCGATGGCTAGACCCGGATTTGCTCCATCAACTACGTTTACTGAATCGCTTGGCGATGATGGAGTGCTTACCGTTACAGCCATCACTAAAAATAAAGGCAATGCCAAGAACCTCTTCATTTACACCTATTCGTTCGACGAACACGGTGTACTAATTGCTAAATCAAATACCGGCTTCAATGGTTCGAACTGGGTCAAACAGACTAATAGGCTTGAGCACGATTCAAGCATAAGAATAGTCGCACCGATTGAATAAGGGGATTAGAGACTTTTTAGAAGCGAATCGAATGGTCTGAATTTATGAGCAGCTACGAAAAGAAACAACTGGATAACCCGCCCGGCACCGTCAAGTTTAAGATCCAGCGCCGTGAGAAAGAGGGTGCGGTGTCGCATTGGGAAACATTTGAGCTTAAATATCGCCGCAATTTGAACGTCATCTCCGCGTTGATGGAGATACGCAAAAATCCCGTTACCGCCGACGGCAAACAAACGACGCCGCCGGTTTGGGATATG
>JBGTCS010000435.1:0-1927 GCA_041748715.1 Pyrinomonadaceae bacterium
CGCTGCCAACCGGCCATTGACATTGCCAAAATCGGTCTCTAACAGGCCAAAGATTATCGCCTTTGGCGACAGCCTGACGGCTGGTTTTGGCCTTGCCGAAAAAGAATCTTATCCATATCTGTTGCAGGAAAAATTGAAAGCTGACGGTTTTGATTTTGAGGTCGTCAACGCCGGGGTTTCGGGCGATACGAGCCTCGGCGGACTCGAACGAAGCGATTGGGTGCTCGAACAAGATAACGCCCGGATATTGATTCTCGAACTCGGGGCCAACGACCTTTTGCGTGGTGCCCCGGTCGGAAACATGAAGTCAAACCTCGACAAGATCATTCGTAAGGCAAAAGCTAAAAATGTAAGGGTCCTGCTCTGCGGCATGCTCGCTCCGCCAACAATGGGAGCCGAATATCAGCGTGATTTTATGATGGCGTTCCCGGATCTGGCCTCGGATAACAAAGTCGATTTTTTGCCATTCCTGTTAGATAACGTTGCCACCATCAAAGAACTTAACCAGGCCGACGGGATCCACCCCAACGCCGCAGGGGCGAAAATTATGGCTGATAATGTTTATCGGGCATTAAGGCCGATGCTTTCGGACGATTCGATCAGTCAAAAATAGACGTCACCCGGTCGATCGTCGGGTAAAAGGTATCAGGGGTTATTAATTTTTCTGAAATGTTTTGTGCGGTTATGCAGAGCTCCAAAGCGTCGGTCCACGCTTCGCTTGATTAGACGGAAAAAGTCCAGCGGGAGCCGAATGATATTTCGAAACGGAAGATTGGCAAACCTCCTTTTTCCCGGCGTTAAATCCAAACCATCCACCTGATTCCAAACGGCTTCATAGTCGGATTGTTGCGGCATGGAGCTAAATATCTCGACGGTTTTAATCTTTTTGGCGATTATCAAAAGCATCGTCGGATGCGAATTTATCAGCGTTACCCGCTCCTTTACCACCATCGGGTCCGAAACCTCATACCAAGGGCTGCCGGGAGTCTCTTCAAATATCATTAGCTGCTGCAAATCAAATCCGTTCTGCTCGGAAAATATTCGAAAGAATAATTCCGGGCTAAACTGGAAAAAGCCGTGGCCTAGATGGTTGTTGGCCGGCGTAATTGCAAGGAAATGACCGCCGACCGATAACATTTCCATGGAGTTTTTTATAGCTGTTGGAAAATTGAATATATGTTCCAGCGTGCCTCCGTCAAGCACAACGGAGAATCTATCTTTAAACTCATCCGGTATTGGAAAATTAAAATCGTGAACAATCGAGGCATTTTCATAATCTGAAGCATCGAAAGAGACAACTTCTTCCGCTCCAAGAAATTGGATAAAACCTTCAGCATAATTTTCGCGGCCAAAAAAGGTATGGTTAACGTCCTCGACGCCGATCTCAAAACGAAATTGTCGCAGACATTTCTTTAGATCCGTTTCACCGAGCAGCAGCTGTTGACGGCCAATTGTAGCGGTCGATCGAAAGGAAACGCCCTGTCGCCGGGCGTGTAAGAGAAAGTTGATGCCATTAACGTCAAGGCCCATAAATTGGGTTCAGTATACTGACTATCCCGACTATTCAAAACCTCTCCGGAAAGATTATTATTAATTGAAACCGATATCGATCAGCTGAATAATAATGAACGTAACTCATCTCGAATGTGCCCTGTGCGGGCTCCGTCACGAAGCTAATGTATTGCAAAACCTTTGTATCGAATGCGGCAAGCCTTTACTTGTCCGTTACGACCTCGAAAAGGCCGGGGAATCGTTGACCAAAGAGGCTCTCCAAACCCGCGGCTCGACGCTCTGGCGTTATTGCGAAGTTTTGCCGGTCGAGAATATCGAAAACACCGTGAGTTTGGGCGAAGGTTGGACGCCGCTTTTTCACGCCGATAGTTTAGCAGCGAGCCTCCCACTGAAAATAGATTTGTTTATAAAGGAC
>JBGTCS010000436.1:0-9472 GCA_041748715.1 Pyrinomonadaceae bacterium
CGCTGCCAACCGGCCATTGACATTGCCAAAATCGGTCTCTAACAGGCCAAAGATTATCGCCTTTGGCGACAGCCTGACGGCTGGTTTTGGCCTTGCCGAAAAAGAATCTTATCCATATCTGTTGCAGGAAAAATTGAAAGCGGACGGTTTTGATTTTGAGGTTGTCAACGCCGGCGTTTCGGGCGATACGAGCCTCGGCGGACTGGAACGCAGCGATTGGGTACTCGAACAGGATAACGCCCGGATATTGATCCTCGAACTGGGAGCAAACGACCTTTTACGAGGTGCTCCGGTCGCAAAAATGAAGTCAAACCTCGACAAGATCATTCGCAAAGCAAAAGCGAAAAACATACAAGTCCTGCTCTGCGGCATGCTCGCTCCGCCGACAATGGGGGTCGAATATCAGCGTGATTTTGTGACGGCGTTCCCCGATTTGGCCTCGGATAACAAGGTCGGGTTCTTGCCGTTTCTTCTTGATAATATCGCGACCATCAAAGAACTGAACCAGGCCGACGGTATTCATCCAAACGCCGAGGGGGCAAAAATTATGGCTGAGAATGTTTACCGGGCATTAAAGCCGATGTTAGAGAGGTAGTTCGATGTTCCGGGGTTAGTTGGTTATAATTATCCAGCGGCCTTCCTTAATCGGGAACTCTAAACTATATGAACGTAACTCATCTCGAATGTGCCCTGTGCGGGCTCCGTCACGAAGCTAATGTAGTGCAAAACCTCTGCATCGAGTGCGGCAAGCCCTTACTTGTCCGATACGATATCGAAAAAGCTGGTGAAACGCTGACCAAGGACGCACTTCAAACCCGCGGCTCGACCCTCTGGCGTTATCGCGAGGTTTTGCCGGTCGAGAATATCGAAAATGTAGTAAGTTTGGGCGAAGGATGGACGCCGCTTTTTCACGCTGATAGTTTAGCGGCAAGCCTGCCTGTGAAAATAGATTTGTTTATCAAAGACGAAGGCCAGAATCCGACTCAGAGTTTTAAGGCCCGCGGGATGACGGCGGCGATCTCAATGGCCAAAGAACTCGGCGTAAAAAAGGTTGCCGTCCCTTCTGCGGGCAACGCCGCTGGAGCTCTGGCGGCATACGCCGCACGCGCGGGCATGGAGGCATTTATATTTATGCCATCCGACACGCCTAAGGCAAATATTATCGAATGCGAACAAACCGGAGCGAATGTGACGCTCGTCGATGGACTGATCACTGACTGCGGCAAGATCGTTGCCGAACGAAAGGATGCCGAGGGTTGGTTTGACGTTTCAACTCTCAAGGAACCCTATCGGATCGAAGGCAAAAAGACGATGGGCTACGAGTTGGCCGAGCAGTTTGATTGGAATTTGCCGGATGTGATCCTCTATCCGACGGGTGGCGGCACTGGTCTCATAGGTATGTGGAAAGCATTTGACGAGATGGAGCAGATGGGATGGATCGGTTCAAAGCGTCCGCGAATGGTCACCGTCCAATCCGAGACGTGCGCTCCGATCGTTCGGGCCTTTGATGCTGGCGAGCGATTTGCGGATGAGTTTGAAAATGCGTCAACCGTTGCCTCTGGGCTGCGCGTACCAAAAGCCATCGGCGACTTTCTCATCCTTGACGCCCTCCGGGCATCCGGTGGAACGGCGATCTCGGTTACCGATGCCGAACTCGTCACGGCTGTCGGTGAGATCGGTGCCGCCGAGGGCATCTTTGCTGCACCTGAGGGAGCTGCTTGTCTTCCGGCCCTGCGAAAGCTGATGGCGGACGGCGGAATCGTCGAAGGCGAATCAGTAGTGATATTTAATACCGGTTCCGGCGTGAAATATATCGAGGCATTTCGATAATCTATCACAAACCCCACAGCCTAAAATCATTTTAGTCCTCGTAGCTTCAAGAGAATCCTAATCTTTTTGGTTAAATTGCCGAAATGTAGATAGGGCCACATCCGTTGTGACCATACTGCCTTTCACTTGGACCATTTCGCCTGCGAAATTGCACAAAAAAAATGCTTCACTCCACCATTTTTTCACCCGAATATTTAATAAAGACCGAGTTGCCACCGATGCCCGGAAACGTTCTGCGTATCACCGAAATGCTCGGGGATCTAAACATCTCGCAAAACAAGATAGCCGACGCTATCAGTTTGGATCCGATCCTCGCCACCCGAATTCTACGGCTGGCAAATTCAGCTATTTTTTCTCCGGAGCATTCGGTGACTAATCTGCCGACGGCAATTGCAGCGATTGGCAACAATGCGATCCGCGAAATCTTGATGATAAGCGGTCTCGGCGATTCGTTTGGGCGGCGGATACTGAGTTCCCCGACAGGTAAAGAAATATGGATGCACCTGTTGGCGACCGCCATGTTGGCTAGCGATATGTGTCGTCTCGCCAGAATGCGCGGCTCGGACGAGGCTTTTAGCTGCGGACTGCTACACGATATGGGCAAGCTGATCCTGCTGAGAGCAGATTCACCGTTGTATTCGAGTGTATTAGAGCGGGCTACCGAAGAGGGCGATCTGTCCGCAATTGAACGCGAGGTATTTGGTTTCGATCATGCACAACTTGGGGCGGACGCTTGTATAGCGTGGAATTTGCCGGAACCTCTTTGTAATATGATCCGATATCATCACCGACCGACCGACGCACCTATGGGTATGGCTCTCACGCGAATCGTATCCATCGCAGATACCCTTGTGCATTTGAAAATTGAGGATCGCGAGATTGACGAACTTCTCTATTCGGATACGATTCTTGGGTTCGGATTTAGCTCGGCTCAGTTTGACGCTCTTTGGGAGGATGTTGTGATTCGGCTTAACGATCTAATGCACACGTTCAACTAGAGGCTTGAATTAAATGATAGACGAGGATGTCAGTCATAATATTATGCAAAAAACCGTTGACCCGCATTTTTTTAGGATTGACAATCTTGTAAGGACTGGTCTACCTCCGATGCCCTCCAGTGTGATGAGGATCTCATCCCTACTCTCTGATCTCAATGTGTCGCAAAAGCGGATTGCCGATGCGATCAGCCTAGATCCGGTGATTTCGTCACGGGTTCTTAGTCTTGCAAACTCTCCGATCTATGCTCTGCGAGGTTCGATCACCCGGCTAACGGACGCGGTCAACGTGGTCGGCTCGGTAAATATCTCTAATATTTTGCTTGCGAGCGGGGTTAGCGATGCTTTCGGCCGGCGGATCTTAGACTCACCTGCGGGCCGCAAAATATGGATCCATTCGCTCGCAACGGGACTGGCGGCGAGCGAAATTTGTCATTTTGCCCGTATGCGCGGGGCGGATGAGGCGTTCAGTTGCGGGTTATTGCACGACGTCGGCCAACTTATTTTACTCCGGGCAGATGCCCCACTATATATTGATTTGATTCGGAACGGTGAGCAGACTGGAGATTTGTCAGCGATCGAAAGGGACGTTTTTGGTTTTGATCATGCGGATCTTGGGGCCGAAGCGGCGCTTAAATGGAGCCTGCCTAAGCCGATTTGTCATATGATTCGCCATCATCATATCCCTGAGCATTCCTCGGCCGGGGTCGCTCTCGCTCACGTCATTCAAACAGCCGATGAGTTTGTCGAAGGGAGAGTCGCCTATCAGGATCTAGATGTATTTTTTGAAAATCAGGATATTAATAAATTCGGACTAAACGAATTAGATTTTGACGATATTTGGGAAAATGTTACTTTGCGGCTAAGCAATATGACTAATTCCGTGTGAGGTGCCTTAATCGTTCGATCATTAGCACTGCTAAGCTGCCTGTTTGATTTAATGATTATTCGTATTGCTTGTTAGGATTTGCTAAACTTCCGGTTTTGAATAGGGAAATTCTGAAATCCCTAAAATTCGCGGAAGTCCCGTTTTTTGCGGGCAGAGCTTTCCTAATGAACAGTCTTGTATTTTCAAACATGCTTCATCGCCCCGCTAGGACGGCGGTGAGTATTATCGGTATCGGCATTGGTATCCTACTGATCGTATTTACAATCGGATTAGCGAATGGGAGTCTGCGTGAGCGGGCGGCCCGGGATCAAAATGTCGGGGCCGAGATATGGTTTATGCCGCTTGGAACTTTTGGCCTAAACGGTACGGCCGCTCTTCAAATGCCGGTTTCGATGCGTCCCGAGATAGAAAAAATAGACGGCGTCGCGGCTGCGGTTCCCGTAGCAACTAACAGTGTTTCAGCTCCCGACGGCCTGACCGGGAGCCGTCTTGTCGATGGGATCAACTACGACTCGTATGCTGAGATCGTCGGGCTCGATATCGTTCAGGGACGTAAATTTGTCGAGGGGCGCGACGAAATGATGTCCGATTCGGCCTGGATCAAAAACCGCAAACTAAAGATCGGTGACAAATTTAAAATATACGAGAAAGATTTTGAAATAGTCGGAACATACGAGCCGAGCGCCGGGGCTCGAATAAAGATCCCGCTATCGACGATGCAGGACCAACTCGGTGCTGAGGGCAAAGCGTCGGCGTTCCTCGTCAAGGTCAAAGACGGTTTCACGCCGTCGGCGGTCGGTGACAACCTTTTTGCGAAATTTCCGGAGAATCAAATCATTCTGACGAGCGAGATTGAGGAGCTTTATATGCAGGGCGTACCGGCATTAAACGTATTTCTCGATGTCGTGATCGGCGTCGCGTCGGCGATCAGCGGTCTGATAATATTGCTCACCATGTACACGACCGTAACCGAGCGAACACGCCAGATCGGCGTTCTAAAATCGCTGGGAATGTCAAAAACAAGGATCGCATGGACGATCGTTCAGGAAGCGATCCTCATCAGTATAGGCGGAATGATCTTTGGTGTTTCTGCCGCATTTTTACTCAAATTTGTGCTTGGTAAATGGACGACGCTATCCGTTTCGATCGAGCCGCAAGTCGTAATTACCATCGTGGTGGTGGGAATTGTCAGCGGAATCCTCGGAGCACTCTATCCGGGTGTTAGAGCTGCCCGGCTCGATGCGGTCGAAGCGTTGAATTACGACTAAACCCAGATTCGGCGTTGGGCGTTTTTTGAGAATGAAGCCGAATGCGCAAGCCCGCGCGTAAGCAAGGGCGATAGATTCGAGTCAGGTTTTGGGGGGGAGGCGTGACCTCCGAGCTGCGCGATAGGCCCTTGCTAACGCGCGGGCTTACGCACGGAATCGGAAATTTTACGCTAATGACGAATCCAGGCTAAATTAACGATTCGCGATCGATTGAATGCCTTGTAGTGACAAGCTGTCCAGTTTATAAACCTTGGCGGAAGTTACTTCCAAAGTTTTGACCTCTGCCAACGGCGTTGACGACCTGTTGAGATAATCGAGATAGGCTCCATTGCTAAAGTAGCGTCTGCCGCTGACCGGCACCACAAAATCGTCGATCCGCAGGGCCGCTGCTTTTGCCTTGTCCGACAGCGAAACAAATATCAGATCCTCGCGACCGACCTCGGTGGCATAATACTCAAATAGATCAGGCGTCTCGCACGCGACAACGGCTTGGGGTCTGGCCTCGGCAGCCAGAATAGCGACGATCTTTCGCGTCGATGCGTCGTAAAATTCATCATGGGGAAAATATGTTCCCGCCGCTGCCATTCCACCGCCAAGTTGATTGGTGAATAGACGGTAATGCGGGGCCACCGACAGTGAGTTGTAAAGCGGAAACGCAGCAATTGCAATAAATAGAACGAACTGGGCGTAGGCAGCCTTTTGATTCGAGCGAATATATTTTTCCGTAAAACGCTTTATCAAAAAACAGAATCCGACGGCCGCGACAATAAACACAAGCGGCCCGGCAAATGTGAAGTACCGCGTAAATTTTCCGCCCAAAAACGTGTAGGACAGCAGCCAAACAAAGGCCCAAAAAAATATAAAAAACCGACCGTCACCCAGCCGCCGTCGAAACATCAGCGGCAGCCCAACCACAAAGAGCGCCAGGGGCAGAGTCGAGGTTTTGACCGCCATAAAAACAAAATAAAAGGTCCAAGGCACGCCGGTCAGCCACGCGGTCATCTTGTTGGTGTAGAGTGTTCCCCAAAATTCGTAACTATCATGCCCGATCCGGTTTTCGCTCGAGAATTTCAACATTTCACGCCACGTGTCCGGTAATAGAATCGTTGGATTGAGTATCAGGAAAGTTACACCCATGACGGCGAAAAATTTGAGCCAGCGGACCGACTCCATTCGCCATTTAGTTGCCGGGATATACTGAAAAATAATGTAATATCCGGCAAATATCGTCAGCAGTTGCGGATAATATTTTGAAGCCATCAGAGCTGCAAAGCCCGCCGCAGTTCCCCACGCGTACCACGTCCAATTCGGATTCCCCCGCTCGGCAGAAGTTTGAGCGCGAACCCAGAAGAACGAGGCCAACAGAAAAAAGAAAAGCACCAGGCTGTCTTCTTTTGCGATCCGGTCAAAGCCGATCGCCATCGGCTCCACCGCCCACAACACGGCCGAGACCAAACCTATACTGCGTCCAAACAACTCTCCGAGGAGAAAAAATATTAGCAGCGGCGTAAACGCCCCAAACAAAATGATCGGAAACCTCAGAGCCGCCTCCGGCCGTATCCGCTGATCGACGGCATCGATTGATTCATTTATCTTTTCCGCAATCGTTACACTTACGGTTTGGAGCCCTTTCATCAAAAACGGATGTTCGCCGTTTTTTCCGGTGAGGCCGTTTGCGCGATATTCGGCGACGGTTTCGAGTTTGTTGAGTTCGTCTTCGCCGAGGCTCTCGGCGCCGAGTTCACTGACGCGCAGTCCAAAACCGATGAGAATAAAAAAGGCGAGAATGATCGCGGCGACCTTTCTATTTTTTAGGAACAGGAGATCGTCCGAAAATTGTTCCGGGTTGGTTCCGGCGGTGGTTGTAGGAAGGATCTGGGCTGGCAATTTCTCTTGTTAATCTCCAAAAAAACGTATAGCGACAGTCAGTAAACGCAGAAACTGAAGATTAGCCGATTGGGCTTCCGAGTGTCAAAATAGAATGCGAACAAGCACTTCGACGTGGTATTATCGGCAATTGTTAATGTTAGACCGAGAAAGAGTTACGCTGTGGTTTTACGAGTTATTGCGGGAATATTGATTGCTATATGGCTGGTACTGGTTGTGCTTGGCAAGGGCGGTTTTGTCCATCTGTTGCTGCTCAACGGCATCGGTGTCGCCGTCGTGGCGGCCATGACCGCGTTACGCTCACGTCTAAAGGGGTGAACCCAAATCGAACTTTTTCGTATGTCATTGCATCAGAACCTTTAATTAGGTAAAAGTTCTCTCTCCAGTTTCCAGACAAAGAGAATTATTTCGAAAGTCAAACAAGTTGTCCGAGCCTATTAATAAACTTGGATATTATTCACATGAAATTGGCCAAAACCCAATCGGAACGGATATCTTTACGCATTTTCACGGCGTACCTTTTGCTGTTTTCGATCGGGTTTTCAGCAGTTCGGATGAATGCTCAATCGGCGCCTGTCGATCTCGATCCGGATGTTTCGGCGGTCGATAGCAAAGCTTCCGATGCGAATAATGGCTTTCGGGTGGAAAAGCTGCAGGTTGCGGGCGGGTCCGAGCTGATCACGATCTTTTGCCGCCCGGGCAATCCGGCGGCCGACGGTTTGGGCCCGGTGGCGGACATTCCGCTTGTCAGTATTTTACGCGACACGCTTGGCGACGAAGTGCCGGAAAACGATCGGCTAAGATATGTCTGGATGCTGACGTATACCGAGGCGACACTGACACAGAGGATCTCGTCATTTGTGCCGTTTTTATACACCCGAACAACCAATAAGAAAAAGATCGGTACCGATCCGCCGCCGCCGATCATCGACCTCAGCGCATCGAACAAGACGATGTGGGCCAAGGTTTTTTGGATAATTTTTCGCAAGCTGGTCTTTGACGATATCGGCGTCGGCGTCAAAGCTTCGACGCTGCAATATCGTCAGAATGCGGCCGATTATCGACGTTCTGCGGTTGCGGCGGCGATGACGGTCCTTTCGTTGTATCAAGAGATCGAGGGTGAAAAAGTGCTTTCGGAAACCGAACTCAAGGACATCCAGGCGCGCCTTTCTTTGACGGACAAAACCTTTGGCTGGCATATGCAAAGTGAAAATCTGGGGCGCTTTTTTGATAAGGACCTGACCCAGATCAGAGATTATCGCGGGCATAACTGGGAACTGCTGCGTCAATTTTCCGAAGCTCAGGGTTTATTTTTTGACCCCATCGAGATGCCCGACGGCTCAGCCAGACACGCGGTGCTGTGGGCGTCGGCGTCGGATATTAAAGCAAATAAAGGCAAAAAATTTGAACGCAGATTCCTCAATATTGATAGCCCATGGGAGGATGAGAGTCTGGCAAACTGGTCTGGCTATTCGCAGATTCGCTGGTACGATGCCAATGACCGCGAGGTCGAGCCTGATACTCCCAATGCTCATCCGCGAACCTTAATACCGCTGGCCCTATATGGCCTGGATCATCCTAAGGTTCCGGTGATATTGGTCGATTTTCGTGACAATGGCAATCCGAAACGTCGCGAGTTGTCGCGCCGGATCCTGAATGATCTGACCGGCAATGTTCTGTCGCTTTCAAAGTTTGGCGGGGTACCGTTCTTTTTCGGCAGGTTTATTTATGATTTTGCGACCGGGCGGCGTGGTGCCGATCTCAACCAAGCATCGAGACTGCAATCTTATTCACAGCTAAAACTTTTAATGTCGCTCGAAGCATCGCTCGATCCGGAATTCAAAAACGATATTACTCACAAAATTGAACGGACGGCCCTAAACCCGCTGCATAACGACACGGATGTCGAGGCACGCCTGGCCCGGACGCAATACGCCAATCTGGTCGCTTATGCTAAGCGTTCGGACGGCCTGGCTAAAAAGATCTCTGCTGACCGACGCGAGGAGATGTCGGTTCTGAAACACAACGGCCAGGTTCGCGCCCTGTTTTCGGTAGCGCATTTTCTGTCGCTTGGGTTTTATACCCATCGGGAAAAGGGTTCGCCGGAAAATATTGCGCAACTAAGCGTTCGTCGTCAGCTCGAATTTCACGAGCGTTTCTTGCGCGAGGTGGCTTTCTCGTCCGCTGATCCTGAGATTGACCGTGACCCAGACGACGTCAGGACATCGCTCGTATTTATTTCTGAAAACGGTTCGGCGGCCGAGGCTAAAACCTCTCGTGCCTTAGCCAAGCTCTTTGCTATCAGCCGCGATGACGATATCCAAACGCTTTGTTTGACCGGGCTGTATCGAATTAACAGTTCAACTGCGAAAAAAGAGCTGCTCGCAATCTACAATAATCCAAAAACCGACAACCGTTGGCGTGACGTGTCGGCGCACTATCTAAGACTCGCACTCAAAGAGCGCCAGCGAATCTCAGACCGTGACGCGCGGACGATCGCAAATATTGCCGCCAATTGAACTCCGCTCCAACTGATACCGTAATGATCTTTCGACGATTTTTCTTTCGATCCCTGTTTACAGCTTTCATATTTTGCTTTTGTG
>JBGTCS010000437.1:0-2445 GCA_041748715.1 Pyrinomonadaceae bacterium
CCACGAATACACAGGCGTTCCCGTTGTCGGCCCCGACGGAGCCGACCTGTTTCTGCACCCGACCCAGCTAATCGAATCTTTTACGATGTTCGCGGTATTTGGACTGCTTTTCTGGCTGCACCGCCGCAAAAAATTTGACGGACAGATTCTCATCACCTACGGCATTATCTATTCGATAGTCCGCTTTTCGCTCGAATTCATCCGCGACGACCCGCGTGGCGATCTGTTTGGTTTTACTACACTTACGGGCCTGTCAACGTCACAGGGCGTGAGCCTGTTCGTCGCGATCTCATGCACCGTATTTCTGATCATGCGCCTAAAACGATACCGGTCGTCCGACCCCGCATTGTAAATTGGCCAATTGTTAATTGGTAAGCATAAAAGGCCTCTACCAATTACAATTTTCCGATTAACAATTTACAATCAAGCTTTGAGTAACGAAAATCCATCAACCACCTATACAACAACGGCTGCTGACGCAGGCTTAAGACTCGACGCTTATCTGGCCAGAGAGATCGAGGGTTGGTCGCGTTCGCGCTTGCAGCGGCTTGTGGAGAATGAAGACGTTCTAGTCAACGACAAGGCCGTCAAACCCTCGTATAAACTGCATGAGAACGACGAGATCGAGGTCGATCTGGTCGAGGTTCCGGTCGCGAGATTTGAGCCGGAAGACATTCCGCTCGATATTGTTTTTGAGGACGAATACCTCGCTGTTATAAACAAGAGCGCCGGAATGGTCGTCCATCCCGGAGCAGGCATACAGTCCGGAACGCTGGCGAATGCGATCTCTTACCATTTTGGATTGGGGATTTTGGATTTTGGATTAAAAGACCAAGACGAGCAATCCAAAATCCAAAATCTAAAATCCAAAATCGGAATAGTCCACCGCCTCGACAAAGACACATCCGGCCTCATCGTCGTTGCGAAATCGGACGACATACACGAGGCTCTCTCAGAACAGTTTCGCGAGCGTAAGGTTTTCAAATCCTATGTCGCTCTCGTCCACGGCTCGCCCGATCAAAACATGGGCAAGATCGAAGCCCCGATCGGTCGCAACAAGCATAACCGTCTGCGTATGAAGGTCGCGACATATGGCAGAACGGCGATCTCGCTCTGGAAGGTCCGCAAGCGATACGATAAATTTACGCTGCTCGACATCGAGATCAAAACCGGCCGCACACACCAGATCCGCGTCCACATGGGCTACATAAATCACCCCGTCGTCGGCGACGAGATCTACAACGAAGGCCGCGACAACACCATCATGGACCACACGGTCCGCAACGCCATCGCCTCAATGCCAAGGTTCTTCCTCCACGCCGAAAAACTGTCATTCACGCACCCCAAAACCGGCGAACGGCTGGAGTTAATACAGGAACTACCGCCAGAATTAGAAAATTTCCTAGATTTGCTATAAACCGGAAACGCTTTGCCGGGACAGCCCCTGCCGGGACCGCAGGCGCCCTCGCCTGCAACGCCAGGATTACCACCCAAATGTGCCAACTTTTTTACGACGATACACTGCATCCACGGTAATAAAAAACGTGGGACAATTTAGGGACAGTTGGAACTAAAAAAAGGGCGAAGCCGACGACGGCCTCGCCCGATGCTACCCTTTCCCTTGCTAGAACCGGAGTTTCGCCCTAAACTGGCCGACGCGTGGGCCGCCGATGGTGTTTGTGATGATGCCAAAATCAACACTGTCCTGTAAGTCGCTGTTCGGATTAGCGAAGTTGACGGTATTGAAAACATTGAACAGGTCAAATCCGAGCTCAAAGCTAATGCGTTCGTTGAACTTGGTATTCTTTGCAAAGCTAAGATCGAAACGCTTTTGCAGCGGCCCGCGGAATGTATTGCGTCCGAGGCTGCCAAATCCGCCGAGCGGGCTGCTGAAACAGCTTCGATTTATTACCGCAAGATTGCTAGTGCTGGCGTTTGAAACCGCAGCCGAGGCATCGCAATTGATGTTCGGTCGTCCGAAGCCAAGGCGATAGATCCCCCCAGATCCGCGTGCGAGGTCATTTAATTGACTTGCGTTTGCTATCTCAGGTTCAGATGCAAAGACCGTGTACGGCGAACCCGACTGCGCCTGAACGAATCCCGAAACAGACCATCCGTTCCTAAAGCGGCTGTCAGAACCGCCCGCCGGTATTTCCCACACAAAGTTCGTGCTAAAACGATGTGTCCGGTCAAAATCCGAAAGTCCGCGATTTCCCTCTAGGTTCCGCGCATCGCCTTGGGCGATAAAACCGGTGTTCGGCACATCCGGCTTGCCGCCGCCCGCAGTGCTTCCCGGATCGCTTGACATAATATCGAGAGCTTTTGAAAAGGTGTAGGCGACATTGAACTGCAAACCTCTCGACATGCGCTTGGTAAGGCTAAACTGTCCGCCGTGATAGTCTGAGTTGCCTTTTGACTGCAGCAACAGAGCTTCAGGTACGTTGA
>JBGTCS010000438.1:0-4428 GCA_041748715.1 Pyrinomonadaceae bacterium
GCCCCGAGGGCCGCTTTGCGGCATGGGGATTTGTTTCGAATGCCGCGTGACGATCAACGGCCTGTTGCATCAGCGAAGCTGCACGTTACTGGCCGAAAACGGAATGGAGGTCGCGACTTCTGATTGATCTAACATCGGACATTTTGATCGTCGGCGGAGGAGCTGCGGGCCTGGCTGCGGCATTGGCCGCGTCAACAGTCGACGGGCTCAAAGTGACTATTGTAGACGACAATCCACGTCTCGGCGGCCAGATCTGGCGCTCGGAGTTGGGCAAAACAAAGTCGTCCGAGGCTCGGGAATTGATCGATTCTGTGACGAAAGGGAGAATCGAGATCGTCAATAATGCTCAGATCTTCGCTTCGCCCGATGCTAATTCTTTGCTCGCCGAAACGTCCGACGGGCCGGTTCGCATTAAATACAAAAAACTCATCATCGCAACCGGAGCGAGGGAAAGGTTTCTCCCTTTTCCCGGGTGGACGCTTCCAAATGTCTTTGGTGCGGGCGGTCTTCAGGCTCTGGTCAAAGGCGGCCTGAAGGTCGAGAACAAGCGGATCGTCGTATCAGGGACCGGCCCCTTGCTGATCGCGGTCGCCGAATATCTCAGATCAAAAGGTGCGTTGATCGAAGCCGTCTGCGAACAGGCACCGGCGGCAAAGATCAATAAATTCGCCCTTGGCCTTTGGAGATCGCCGTCTAAACTGGCTCAAGCTGTTGCTTTGCGCCGAAAACTGGTCGGCGTGCCGTATCTGACGGATTCCTGGATCAGGTCGGCAAATGGTTCGGACCGGATTGAGAGCGTTACGATCACGCGAAAGGGCAAGTCGCGGATGATGGAATGCGACATGCTGGCCTGCGGCTTTCATCTCGTCGGAAATACCGAACTCGCATCGCTGCTCGCGTGCCGAATCGAAAACGGTTTCGTAGTTGTCGACGAATTTCAAAAAACGACGTCTGAAAATATCTTTTGCGCCGGAGAGCCCACGGGGATCGGCGGTCTTGAATCGTCGCTTGTCGAAGGCAAGATAGCGGGTTTTGCCGCCGTTGGCGAGACAATGCGGGCTAGAAAATTATTTGGAATGCGGTCGAAAGCCCGCAAATTTGGTGACTCGCTCAACCAAGCTTTCGCCTTGCGCGACGAGCTGCGGTCGCTTCCCGAACCAGGCACCGTAGTTTGCCGCTGTGAGGACGTTGTATTCGGACAATTGATTAATTTTGAATCCTGGCGGAGCGCAAAACTGCAAACCCGCTGCGGGATGGGCTCATGTCAGGGCCGAATTTGCGGCGCGGCCGTCGAATATTTGTTCGATTGGAAGGTGGACCAAGTGCGTCCGCCGATATTTCCTGTAAAATTAGAGAATCTATGAGAATGAACTGGACCGGCGTGATGCCCGCGATCACGACCTGCTTTGACGAAGCGCTAAATATCGATCACGAATTCACGGCAAGACATGTCAAATGGCTGGTTGAGCACGGCTGCACGGGAATCGTTACAAACGGCAGTCTCGGCGAAGGCGGAACTCTCTCGCCGGCCGAAAAGACCGCTTTATGGAAAACATGTGTTTCCGCCGTTGGCGACAAGGTGCCGGTTATTGCGGCGATAGCCTCGATGACTACCGCCGATGCGGTCGAACAAGCAAAAGCCGCCGATGCTGCCGGATGTAGCGGTCTAATGGTTCTGCCGCCATATATTTACCGCGGCGACTGGCGTGAGATGAAAACTCATATCACTACAGTCTGTAACGCTACCGACCTCTCGTGCATGCTTTATAACAATCCGGTCGCATACGGAACCGATTTCCTGCCCGAGCAGGTTGCCGAACTTGCCGCCGAGTTATCAAATTTAGAAGCCGTCAAAGAATCCAGCACAGACGTTCGGCGCATAACAGCTATCCGTGCGCTCACCGATAAACGCTTGGCGATATTTGTCGGTGTTGACGATTGTATAGTCGAGGGAATAAACGCCGGAGCGACAGGCTGGATCGCGGGCCTTGTCAGTGCGTTCCCAAAAGAATCGGTTGACCTTTTTAATTACGCGATGAATGGCGATGCCGATAAAGCCCGCGTCCTTTACGACTGGTTCTTGCCGCTTTTGCGGCTCGACACGGTGCCAAAATTTGTCCAGCTCATAAAACTTGTGCAGGAAAAAGTTGGAATGGGGAGCACCCGCGTTCGACCGCCGAGACTTGAACTCACGGGTGAGGAATTGGAGCAGACATTAGAGATAATTGATACAGCAATCGCGAATCGACCGTAATAAATCGTGGGGACCGCTAATACCTTCATGGCACACAATTTAAATTGCCACTAGCTTTAGCTAGTGGATAGTTTCATAACAAGAAGAGGCTTTAGCCAAAAAAATGTAAGAAAAACATCCATCCGTAGAGCTTTAGCTAAAGCAATTCGGATTGAATAGTATTTTTTGAGTTTCGGCTAAAGCCTATTTATATTTCAATTAGCCCACTAGCTAAAGCTAGTGGCAATTAAAAGAAGCTACTTATGAACACAGAACTAACTGGCAAATCGATCATCGGCCCGGGTCGTGGATCGGCGACTGAAACAAAATTTCACGCCTTTAATCCGCAAACCGGCGAGCCGGTCGAACCGCCATTCTATTGCACGACGCCCGAAGAGTTGGACACAGCCGCAAGTCTCGCTGATCAAGCTCGAATTCCCTATGGCAATTTGCCGGGTAGTGGGCGTGCGAACTTTCTGCGAACGATTGCCGACAATATTGAATCGCTCGGCGACACCTTGATCGAGCGGGCGTCGCTTGAAACGGCGCTTCCGAACGGTCGGTTTGTCGGCGAACGGGCTCGAACGTGCGCTCAGCTAAAAATGTTCGCCGACCTTTTGGATGAGGGATCGTGGGTCGATGCCAGAATCGACCACGCGATTCCCGACCGCGAGCCTGTGCCAAAACCGGATATTCGCTCGATGCTTCGACCGCTTGGGCCAGTCGCGGTTTTTTGCGCAAGTAATTTTCCGCTCGCGTATTCGGTCGCCGGCGGCGACACCGCATCGGCTTTGGCCGCCGGATGTCCCGTTATCGTCATCGCCCACACTGCCCATCCCGGAACCGCCGAATTGGTCGGCATTGCTATCCAACAAGCCGCTATTTCCTGCGAAATGCCCGAGGGCGTATTTAGCCTTTTGTTTTCCGATGGATACGAGATCGGTCAGGAATTGGTAAAACATCCGGCGCTAAAAGCCGTTGGATTCACCGGATCGCGACGGGGCGGACGGGCGTTGATGGACATTGCGGCGGCGCGGCCGGAGCCAATACCGGTTTATACCGAGATGAGTTCGGTCAATCCGACGTTTTTTCTGCCAAGCGCAATCACAACCCGCAGCGAATCGCTCGCCACGGGCCTTCACGCATCGGTTACAGGCGGTGTCGGGCAATTTTGCACAAAACCGGGATTAATCTTTGTGCCCGAAACATCTGAGACTGCCGATTTCATTTCAAATTTTCAATCTCAAATGTCAGATACTCCGCCCGAGCCGCTGTTAACCAAAGGGATCCAGAAAAATTATGTTAAAGACAGCGAATCCCGAAAATCACAAGTTGAGAACTTTGCCGCCACCAGCGACAATCAACTCCCGGGATTCGCCGTAAATCCATCGGTCTTTGAAACATCGGCCGGCGACTTTCTAAAAACTCCCGATCTCAATGACGAAATATTCGGCCCGACCACGCTTTTGATCAAATCGGATACAAAAGAAGAACTTTTGGCGATCGCCCGATCACTCGAAGGCCAGCTTACCGCTTCAATTCATGGCGACGAAGACGATCTAATCGAATACGCCGATCTGATCGCGATACTCGAAACAAAGGTTGGACGGTTAATATTTAACGGGTTTTCGACAGGCGTCGAGGTTTGCCCGTCGATGGTTCACGGCGGCCCGTATCCGGCGACGTCCGATTCGCGTTCAACCGCAGTCGGCAGCCGGGCGATCACACGTTTTGCGAGACTGGTTTGTTTTCAGAATTTTCCTAACGCGGCGCTTCCCGATGAATTAAAAGAAGAAAACCCGCTCGATCTGCGGCGGATGATCGATGGTGAATACGAGAATTAGGTTCAAATTTTTAAGGCCTGGTACCCGTGTACGAACAATTATTCCGATTCAAATCCAGACAGTTTAAGAACAAATTCCGGCACCATCGGCTCATCAGGAAGAACATTTTCGCGGCCGCGGTCAAGAGCCCAGCGATGCAGCCACGAGATTCCCGCTCCGCCCGTAAACTTATCCGGCAGACGGTACGCCTCGTCCTTTAATGCTGTTTCGAGATCGACGAACTTATAACCGCGTCGCTTAAACATCGCGGCCAGATCGTCAAAATAATCCGAATTAATAAAATTTGCATGAATCAGCAGCGTCTGGCTTATTTCCCTGTCGAAAAGTTTGACCGATTGGCGTTCCCAATAC
>JBGTCS010000439.1:0-9136 GCA_041748715.1 Pyrinomonadaceae bacterium
CTTCTCGACAGCGGAATGGCTGGCGACAACGTCGGACTTCTGCTCCGCGGTGTCGAGCGAAAAGAGATCGAACGCGGACAGGTCATCGCCAAACCGGGCACGATCACGCCGCACACAAAGTTCAAGGCTGAGGCATACGTCCTCACCAAAGAAGAAGGTGGACGCCACACACCGTTCTTTACCGGATACCGCCCGCAGTTCTATTTCAGAACAACGGACGTAACGGGTGTCGCACATCTTCCGGCCGGCGTCGAAATGGTCATGCCGGGCGATAACATCCAGATGGAGATCGAGCTCATCGCTCCGATCGCCATGGAAAAAGGCCTCCGCTTTGCTATCCGCGAGGGCGGCCGCACAGTAGGTGCCGGTACAGTTTCGGAAGTAGTTTTATAACAGTGGACAGTAGTCAGTGGTTAGTGGTCAGAAAAGACCAAAACTGACCACTGGCAACTAAGGAAAGAGATATGCCGAGAGATAATATTATTTTGCAGTGCACCGAGTGCAAAGAGCGCAATTACGTAACGACAAAAAATAAAAAGAACACGCCAAACAGGCTTGAGCTTAAGAAGTTTTGCCGTCGCTGCCGTTGTCATCAACTGCATAAAGAGAACAAGTAGAAGTGGATAGTTAAAAACTAAAAGTGAAAAGTGGAAAGAACTTTTCACTGCTCACTATTAACTATTCACTATATTCAGGGGTATGGTGTCAATGGTTAGCATGGAGGTCTCCAAAACCTTAGGTCCGGGTTCGAGTCCTGGTACCCCTGCCAGAATATAAAGTAGGAGATATATACGGTGTCAGAAGCAGTAGCCCCGATAGACGGGAAACATAAAGAAGGTATCGGCGAGTTTATTTCGAAAACCCGTTCGGAGCTGGATAAAACTACGTTCCCGTCGTCAGAGGACGTTAAAAACACGACGATCATCGTGATCATAAATGTTTTTTTCTTTGCAACGTATTTATTTTTTATTGACCAGGCTTGGGTGTATATTTTGCAGGCACTTACCTGGCTGGTTAATACGATCGCCGGCGTATAAGGATATTTGAAATGAAGCAGTGGTATTTTATCCACACATATTCAGGGCATGAGAACAAAGTGGTCGAGAGCCTCGGAGCCCGCATCCGTGACATGGAGCTGGCCGAGCAGATCACAGAAGTTCTGTTGCCAAAAGAAAAAGTCGTAGAAATGCGCGGGAATAAAGAGCACGTTTCGGAGCGGATGTTCTACCCGGGTTACGTTCTGGTCGAGGTCGAATGTGACGACAAAGGGAAAATTCCCGATAACGTATTTCACGCGATCAAATCTACTCCGAAAGTAACCGGATTTCTCGGCGGCAAAGCCCCGACACCGTTAACGCAGGCCGAAGTAGATCAGATCATCAGCAATATCGAGGTTGCGACCGAAAAGCCAAAACCGAAGTTCACATACGAGGTCGGCGAGGTTGTTCGAATCAAATCCGGACCGTTTGCCAGCTTTACGGGTAAGGTCGAGGAAGTCAACGAGGATAAGAGCACGCTTAAGGTTTCGATAACGATCTTTGGACGATCGACACCGTATGAGCTGAGCTTTTTAGAAGTTGAAAAAGTTACGTTTGCAGAAGAAGAGTAGTTGGGGAACGCAGGCACCCTTGCCTGCCAGACGCAGAGCGTCTTAACTCGTTACTCATCGCGACCGTTACGCCGGAGGAATCGGCGTTGCAGGCAAGGGTGCCTGCGTTCCAATTATGGCTAAGAAGATTGAAGGTTATATTAAATTGCAGATACCGGCCGGAAAGGCTAACCCAGCTCCGCCGATCGGTCCTGCTTTGGGTCAGCACGGCGTAAATATCATGGAGTTTTGCAAGGCGTTTAACGCTAAGACGCAAAACGACGACCCGGATATGAAAGTACCGGTCGTGATCACGGTTTACGCCGATCGCTCATTCACGTTTATTACAAAAACACCGCCGGCGGCAGACCTTTTGAGAAAGGCGTCCGGTATCGCAAAGGGTTCGGGCAAGGCCAATAAAGAGAAGGTCGGCAAGATCTCAAAAGCAAAGATCGAAGAGATCGCCAAACTAAAAATGGTGGATCTGAACACGTCAAACCTCGCGGCTGCTATGAAGACGATCGAGGGAACGGCGAAGTCGATGGGACTTACAATTGAATAAATGATGAATGTAGAATATCGAATGCAGAATTGAAAAATTAACATTCGTCATTTCGCATTCATCATTAGGGAGAACGGCACCGTCGTTCGTTAATACCTGGAGGTAAAATGAAAAGAGGCAAGAAATACCTTGCAGCTCTCGAAAAAGTTGAGCTGCATAAAAAGCACACGCTTGAAGAAGCGGTCGCTAAATTGAAAGAGATCGCATTTGCAAAGTTTGACGAAACGGTCGAATTGACGATGTGGTTGGGCGTGGATCCGCGAAAAGCAGATCAGTTGGTTCGCGGCACGATCGTTTTGCCGCACGGACTGGGCGGAACCGCAAAGCGCATCGTAGTTATCGCCCAAGGTGATAAAGTTCGCGAAGCCGAAGAAGCCGGTGCTGACCTGGCTGGCGGAGACGACATTGTCGAAAAGATCAAAGGCGGCTGGCTCGAATTTGATGCACTGATCGCCACCCCCGATATGATGGGCAAGGTCGGTCAGTTAGGTAAGGTCCTCGGTCCTCGAGGCCTGATGCCAAATCCAAAAACAGGCACGGTTACGATGGATGTAAAAACAGCCATCGAAGAAACCAAGGCCGGTAGGGTCGAATATCGCGTCGATAAAACTGGCGTTATTCACTCGCCGGTCGGCAAAGTGTCGTTTGACGATGCAAAACTTGCCGAAAATGCAAAAGTATTGATCAGCGCGGTTATCAAGGCTCGGCCCACGACCTCGAAAGGCCGCTACTTAAAGAAAATTAACTTGGCGGCAACGATGAGCCCGGGCGTTTTGCTCGACGAGCTGGCGTACGTTTAAGTGAGGAGCGAATAGAGAAATGAAAACAAGAGAAACAAAACAAAAAGATCTGACCGCCCTCGCCGAGTCGCTGCAGAAATCAACATCCGCAATGGTCGTTAGCTTTACAAAGCTGAGCGTGAGCAAAGATCAGGAATTTCGCAGTTCGCTGCGCGAGGCCGGTGCAAGTTATCAGGTTGTAAAAAACACGTTGGCCCGGATCGCGGTTAAAGGCACTCAGTTCGAAGATGCCACTGAGCATTTTAAGGGTGTTACGGCGATTGCGTGGTCAGATGGCGATCCGGTCGTACTTTCGAAAGCAATTTCGAAGTTCATGAAGGAAAACGCCGATATTTACTCATTCAAAACCGGCGTAGTTGAAGGCAAACTTGTCGATATCAAGCAATTGACGACGATCGCCAACCTGCCTTCGAAAGAAGAGCTTATTTCAAAGCTTTTATGGGTTATCAACAGCTCGGCTCAAGGTTTGGTCACGGTTATCAATGCCGTGCCGCGTGATCTGGCAGTTGTCATCAAGCAGATCGGAGAAGCCAAGCCCGCGACAGCGGCTCCGGCTGCGGAAGTTAAGGCTGAAGAGCCAGCACCCGCACCGGCCGCCGAAGAAGCGGCTCCGGCAGAGCCCGCCGCAACGGCAGAAGCTCCGTCTGCGGACGCAGCTGAAACGGTTGCCGAGCCGGCTGAAGAGGCTCCTGCGGCAGAGGTCGAGGCCTCACCGGAGGCGGCTGTCGAGCCGGCTGCTGAGAATGCAGAAGTTTCAGAATCCGCTCCCGAGGCAGATGCCGAAGAAAAAGCGGAATAGAAAAGTTTCGTTTTGAATTCCTTTTTTTCAGGCCGCGTGAGCGATCACAGGAACTGATAAAACGATTCAGAACAAAAAGGCCGTACTCAAGGAAAGCGAGCTTAAGTGATTTGTCAGGTCACAACAGCTTCGGACAGAAAGGAATGGTGATGCAACCCGGCCCTTCGAGTCCCGTGGGTTCTCGCGGCTGACAAACGAAATTGAATAGAAAATGGCGAGGCTAAAACCCGCGTCCACATTCTAACTAATTTCGAAAACAATAAAACGGATATTGGCATCGAGGATTGGATCCTTTTGTTTTTATCCATTTAATAACAGAACCCTTTTGGAGGAATAGATATAGTTATGGCAGTTACAAAAAGTGATGTAGTTGAATTTTTAAAAGGCATGACGCTTCTCGAAGCGTCTGAATTGGTCAAAGAACTCGAAGAAGTCTTTGGCGTATCGGCTGCGGCTGCGGCTGCACCGATGATGATGGCGTCGGGCGGCGGTGACGCAGCTCCAGCAGCTGAAGAAAAAGACTCGTTTGACGTGGTCTTGACCTCAGCCGGCGGCAATAAGATCTCGGTCATTAAGGTCGTTCGCGAAGTCGTTGCCGGTCTTGGCCTGAAAGAAGCCAAGGACCTCGTCGATGCAGCACCGAAAGCTTTGAAAGAAGGCGTTTCGAAAGCTGAGGCCGATGAGATCGCAGCAAAATTGACTGAGGCAGGCGCTACCGTCGAAGTCAAATAATAAAACATTTGCGCTTGAGGCGCCGGCTTTGAGCTGGCGCCTCCGCATTTGTCTTTATGATAGACTGTTGATAATCTAACAGGTTCGCGTTCTTCGTTTTTATGGTAGGGACGCGATTACCGGTTTAGTCGGATTCGGAAATGTCGTTTTATCGCCGTTTCCGTTGGTTACAGAGCGAATATATCGCAAACAAGTGGAGAGTGAGTGTCTCTTTTTCGGCACGCTCGAAAAACTTATAGTAACAGCTAATACTGCTGAAAAGCGGTCTGGGTAGACCTTACCCTTGACCGCGTTTGCCGTCTTTATTGCGTTCTAAATTTTGAGGGGAGGCTTAGCGTTTCCAGAAGAGTATCAACATCGTCCTCAAAATGCAACAGGTTTTATAGCCCGCTATTAATTTTATGATCAACAATCCTCTACAAAGCAGCTCGACAGGACTCGGACGCCGCACAAGCCAATCTCCACAGCGTGTTGATTTCTCAAAGATCTATACAACGGCCCAGATCCCTAACCTAATCGAGGTTCAACGCGAATCGTACAATCGATTTTTGCAAATGGACCTGATCCCGGAAGAGCGGGATTACGTCGGTCTACAGTCGGTCTTTGCATCGATCTTTCCGGTTTCGGATTTTCGCGAGACCGCAATGCTCGAATATGTCGAATACCAGATCGGGAACTGGCAATGTAAATGTGGCAACCTCGAAGGCCTTGAGCATCTGAGAGCAAATTGTAAAAACTGCAGCGCCAAGATAAAGGTCGACCCGTTTAATCCGGCGGATGTTCTGTGTAACAACTGCGGCACATTTAACGCGGTTCGTCCCAACCTTTGCAATAACTGCGGAGAGCCGGTCGGTCTAAAGCACAAGCATGACCAGCAGGAATGTCAGGAACGGGGCATGTCCTATAGTGTTCCTCTGAAGGTCAAGATTCGCCTCACGGTGTACGACAAGGATCCTGAGACCAACGTTTCGACGATCCGCGATATTAAAGAAGAAGACGTTTTCTTTGGCGAGATCCCGCTGATGACCGACAACGGCACGTTCATTATTAATGGAACGGAGCGTGTGATCGTATCCCAGCTTCATCGTTCGCCAGGTGTGTTTTTCAAAGGAGACCGCGACGATTATCTCGCAAAGATCATTCCGTACCGCGGTTCGTGGGTTGAGTTCGAATACGACCAAAAAGGAATTCTCCACGCCCGCTTAGGCAAACGCAAGATCATCGCGACCGTCTTTTTGCGTGCATTGGGTCTGTGGTTAAATCCGCAGATCGACATGAAGACTGTGTCGGACAGCATCCTCGAAGAAGTTGTAAAAAATGCTGAATATTCGAATGCGAGTATTCTAAAGCTTTTCTATGTAACTGATGAGGTTGTCATCGAAAAGGGCAAGCTTCACGTCGCTGTAAAAGAAGAAGGCAACACACACCTCGTGGGAATGCGGGCCGAAGAGGACATCAAAGACAAAAAGGAAGATGTCACAAGGAAAGGCAAGAAAGTAACGAAATCAGCGATGGCCGATCTTCGCCGCATGGGCAAGGATAAGGTCGAAGTTGCCGCTGCGGATTTCGAATTTGCCTATGCACTTGAGGATGTCGTCAATACCGAAACGGGCGAAGTGATCGCAGAGGCAAATGCCGAGATCGTTGCCGGTAAACTGCAGCAGATCATTGAGGAAGGCGTCGAGAGCTTCACGGTTTTCTTCCCCAAACGCGATGTTATCGGCGAAGTTATTTCAGCCACGATCAAAAAAGATCCGATTGCCAAGCCTGTTGACGCTTTACTCGAGATTTATCGCAAAATGCGTCCGGGCGATCCGCCCACGGTTCCTACCGCTTATCGTTTGCTCGAAGGGATGTTCTTTGACACCCGCCGGTTTGATCTGTCGCGTGTCGGTCGTCTGAAATTTAACATTAAGATGGGCCGTCCTGAAAAGGAAGACATTACTAATCCGCTGCTGAAAGCCGGTGATTTTGTCGAGGTAGTCGATTACCTTCTCAGAATGAAACGGGACAGCGAAAATTACGGCCAGGATGATATCGATCACCTCGGCAACCGGCGAGTCCGGGCCGTTGGCGAATTGCTCGAAAATCAATTCCGCATTGGCCTCGAACGCATGGAGCGAGCCATCAAGGAGAAAATGTCCATTCAACAGGATATGTTCACCACGATGCCGCGCGATCTGGTCAACGCAAAACCGGTGACGGCTGCGGTCCGCGAATTTTTCGGATCGTCACAGCTTTCCCAGTTTATGGATCAAACCAATCCATTGTCCGAGATCACACACAAACGACGCCTTTCAGCTCTCGGGCCAGGCGGTTTGTCCCGCGAACGTGCCGGATTTGAGGTCCGCGACGTTCACCCGACACACTATGGCCGTATCTGTCCGATCGAAACACCTGAAGGCCCGAACATCGGTCTGATCTCGTCGCTGTCGTGTTTTGCCCGGATCAATGAATTCGGATTTATCGAGTCGCCCTATCGACGGGTTGTCGATGGACGGGTTGTCGAATACGTTCGGCTGTTAAATGGCGGCGACACCAGCTTTAAGCCGAGACAGCACGTTCCTCTCGAAGATGTCGAGGCGGCCAATGGCAAGTTGAAAAAAGGCGAGCAGCTCGCAATATTTGAACCGTGGCCATTCTATTTGACGGCTTGGGAAGAAGATAAATGGATCATCGGCCAGGCAAATATTCTGCTCGATGAGAAAGGTAATTTTGTTAATGAACGCGTCGCAGCCCGACAGAAAGGTGAATTTATCACCGCCGACCGCAGCGAGGTCCAGTACATGGACGTGTCGCCGAAACAATTGGTTTCGGTCGCTGCGTCGCTGATACCTTTCCTCGAAAACGATGACGCCAACCGTGCTCTCATGGGCTCGAACATGCAACGCCAATCGGTGCCCCTGCTTCGTGCCGAGTCGCCATATGTCGGAACTGGTATGGAAAAGATCGCGGCCCGCGATTCGGGCGCGGTGGTTATTGCCAAACGTGACGGTGTGGTGGATTTTGTCGATTCGGAACGCATCATTGTTAAGGCCGACCATCAGGTCGACGGAACAATCTCACGCGAAGTTACGGCGGATATTTATTCGCTTGTGAAATTCAAACGTTCAAACCAGAACACCTGTATCAATCAACGTCCGATCGTCGAAGTCGGCGAGAGCGTTAAAAAAGGACAGGTAATAGCCGACGGCCCTTGTACGGATCGTGGCGAACTCGCTCTTGGGCGAAACGTGCTTGTCGCATTTATGCCATGGCGCGGATACAACTTTGAGGACGCTATTCTCGTATCGGAGCGATTGGTCAAGGATGACTATTACACGTCGATCCACATCGAGGAACTCGAAGTTGAGGCCCGCGATACAAAACTCGGACCCGAAGAGATCACTCGCGATATTCCAAATATTGGCGAGAACATGCTTCGCGATCTCGACGAATCGGGAATTATCCGCATCGGTGCCCACGTCAAACCTGGTTCGGTGCTGGTCGGAAAGGTTACACCTAAAGGCGAAACGCAGTTGACCGCGGAAGAAAAACTTCTGCGTGCCATCTTTGGCGAAAAGGCCGGCGATGTTAAAGACGCCAGTCTGACCTGCCCTCCGGGAATCGACGGCACAGTGGTCGACGTTCAAATCTTTACCCGCAAAGGGCAAGATAAAGACGAACGCAGCCTGGATATCGAAAGCATGGAAGAGGACGATTTTCATCGCGATCTGGATGACGAAATCCGAATTCTGCAAGAGCAGCGTGACGAGCGTATCTACGAACTTTTCGATGGCCGCAAGCTGACGAAAGACCTCATGGATGGCAAGGACGTTTTGATCAAGAAAGGCGAAACGCTTAATCGGGAGATCCTCAAGGAAATCGACGCAAGATTCTTGCGAAAGGCCGAAGTCGCCGCCGGATCGATCGACATCGTTGGCGAAGTCAAGGAATACGAACAGCGGACGGAACGTCAGATCAACATTCTGCGTGACATCTACGACGAAAAGATCACCAAGCTCAAACAGGGCGATGAATTGCCTCCGGGAGTGATCAAGATGGTCAAGGTTTTTGTCGCCATGAAGCGTAAGCTTTCGGTCGGTGACAAAATGGCCGGACGTCACGGTAACAAGGGCGTTATCGCCCGCATCCTGCCCGAAGAGGATATGCCTTATTTGCCGGATGGAACACCGGTTGAGATCGTTCTCAATCCGCTCGGCGTACCTTCGCGAATGAACGTCGGACAGATCCTCGAGACCCATCTCGGTTGGGCTGCCCGCGTCCTCGGACTTCATTTCGCGACACCCGTATTTGACGGTGCAAGCGAAGAAGAGATCAAGGGTTATATCGGCCAGGCTAATGATAAGTACGACGAACTCGGGCTTCCGCCATCGGTCGGCCTATCGGGCAAAACTCGGCTTTATGACGGGTTAACGGGCGACCAGTTCGAGCAAAAGGTGTGCGTTGGTTACATTTATATGCTTAAACTATCGCACCTTGTGGACGACAAGATCCATGCTCGCTCGATCGGGCCGTACAGTTTGATCACGCAGCAGCCGCTCGGTGGTAAAGCTCAGTTCGGTGGACAGCGTTTCGGAGAAATGGAGGTCTGGGCACTCGAAGCCTATGGTGCCGCTCATATTCTGCAGGAACTGCTGACATGCAAATCCGAC
>JBGTCS010000440.1:0-6083 GCA_041748715.1 Pyrinomonadaceae bacterium
ATTGTCGATCGCTGAACCGATATTTCCCCCCGAAACCAAAACGTCCGAACCTGAAGCCGATCTCCGACGTATTCTCAATGAAACAGACGACAGCCATTGGTTTCTCGTTACCGCGAACGGAACCAACGGTTTGCCGCCTGACATCCTTCACAAATTGAAAATAATTGGGTTTTAGGGTTAAATTCTTGTCATTAATCGGGTTTCCGCGGTGTATCCCTTTCGAAGAGCATTTTTGGATGCTGATAATGAACGAGAGTACGAACATTTTTGTGGACATAATGTCCGAACATACAGCGACGGCGGCAGCGACAGAGAGAGTGGAGTTTGAGGAGGCGTTCGCCCTCCACCACAGAACCGTCTTTCGCGCCGCCCGCTCGGTCGTCCAGGATTCGTCGCTGGCCGAGGATATTACGCAGGAAACCTTTATCCGCTATTACAAAAATCAGGACTCTATCACCGACGACGAAATGCTCCGTCCCTGGCTGATCCGTGTTGCGATCAACGTCGCGAAGAACACCATTCGCGGAAACATTA
Organism: Pyrinomonadaceae bacterium; assembly: GCA_041748715.1. Taxonomy (GTDB): domain Bacteria; phylum Acidobacteriota; class Blastocatellia; order Pyrinomonadales; family Pyrinomonadaceae; genus OLB17. The sequence goes on from JBGTCS010000440.1 coordinate 535, forward strand.
GGGCAAACACGCGGGATGAAAACTACGTCAAAGAGACAGTTGATTCAGCGGTTGCGTCGGTCGAGATCGATTATGAGGAACACGCCGGTGTCAACGAGATCTATCGGGCTCTCAACAAGATTAAAGAGCCGCTCAGAAGCTGCCTGATCCTAAAGCAGCAAGGACTCTCTTATAAAGAGATCGCCGGCAGCCTTGAGTTGAACGAATCGAGCATCGGAACATTTGTCGCTCGAGCGCGACAAGAATTTTGCCGATTTTACGGTAAGATCGGGAAGGACACGTTATGAAGGAAAATTGTTTAGACATCGGGTCGATCCAGGCATTTTTGGACCGCGAACTTTCGCAGGACCAGATGGCCCGAGTCTCTGGACATATCGCGGCTTGCGATAACTGTGCGTTGATGCTTGCCGAGGCCGAGGACGAAACCGCATTCGTTTTTCCGACTCTCGAACGCGAGTTTGATACGCTGGTTCCGACACAGCGTTTGTGGAGCAAGATCAATGATTCTTTAGAGCTTGAACGCGAGAATAGGTCGGTCTGGCATAAAGCCTGGGCGTTTTTGGCTCTTGCCGTGGCGAACCCGTCAATGGCGGCAGCTGCGAGTATATTGGTCGTAGCTGGTTTAATTACGGTTTTTTGGATGAATAACCCGCCGGCAGTGACAGATCTAGCGGTGACGAACAGAGTTTCTTTGCATCAACCGTCTCAACAGACATCGTCTCCACCAGTTGCCAATGTGGCAACTTCGGTCCCGGAACCTGAATTAACAACTCCTGAGCCGTCAAAACCAGAACGAGCGTCCTACCGTTCCGAACCCCGGCCGACCTGGAGCGAGAGAACTGTCGTTCGCAAATCTACCGGAGCGACGGTGGTAACGGCGGCTTATTTGCCGGGCGAAGAAAGCTATGTCAGAACGATCGGTAGTCTGAATAACACGGTCGACGGTCAGAAAGATGCTATTTTACGTCCATCGGAACGAATCTCATATGAACGCGATATGGCGGTTGTAAATGACACGATCTCAAAGATGAAAGCTGAGGTAAAGAAAAACCCTAAGAACGAGTTGGCCAAACAGGTTTTATACTCGTCATATCAGAACAAAATCGACATGTTGACATCGGTCGCACAGAAGGAGGAGTTGGTAGCGAGCCTTCAGCGGTAAGCCTCAGAACCTATTGATGAACAAGCTCATTGAAAAACCGATTTTTAAGATAGCAATGATCGCCGCTCTTGCGATATTTCCCGCGTTTTTGTTTGCCCAAAACCCCCAAATCAATCAGCCTCCCCGACCCGTGACTGCGGCTCCCGTGGTTGTGGTTAAATTCCCGATACCCCATCCGTTTATGAATTTTGGGGCGAATAATTATAATACGTCCGAAAAATCCATAAAGGTCGATAGTGCCGTCAATGTCTCGTTGGATTGCGTCAGTGATGCAAAGATCAAGATAAACGGCTGGAACCGCAACGAAGTGCGTGTGTTCGGCGAGGGCGGAAGCGAGTTCAGCTTTAAGGTCCTCCAGAAAAGTTCAAAAACGGGCGATCCGGTCTGGATCAAGATCCTCGGCGTACAGAGTAACAACAAAAATAGAACAGCGGGCGATTGCGTCTCTGGCGGTGAGATCGAGATCGATCTGCCGCTAAACGCTACCGTAAATATCAGCGGTCGCGAGGTAGTTACACGGATCGATTCAGTAAAAAGAGTCAAGGTCGAGACGATCGGCGGTGATATAACTTTGCGCAGGATCTCTGAGGGCATCACGGCATCGGCCGGCGTTGGAGACATAACGGTCGAAGGTTCTAACGGTTCGATGATGCTCGACAGCACGACTGGCAACATTCTCGTTTTTGAAGCGGGCCCGAGCGAGATCGGCGATATTTTTAAAGCAAAAACTCACAGCGGAGCGATATTTCTCCAGCGGGTGAGTCATCGGCAGATTGATCTTAATTCGATATCGGGCTCCGTCGCATTTAGTAGCGAGATCCTCAGCGGTGGGTCGTATCGCATGAGCACGACAAAGGGTTCGATCCTAATGTCGATCCCTGCCGATTCATCGGGTCAGATAGTTGCTAATTATGGTTACGGAACTTTTAATTCTGAGATCCCGATCAAAATAGCTACCGAAACCATCTCAGAGGGGCCGCTCAAAACCATTGTGGGCACCATCGGCAATGGCGGGGACGCGATCTTAAAGCTGGCGTCAAACAACGGCAGCATCTCGATTAAGAAGTTGTAAAAAGCTCTATTGGTCAGCCAGCCGGCGCCCCGTTCGCGATTCGAACTGGTCCGACATCGATGGCATATCATCCGAACTTTCGTCACGTGTTATTCGCTCAACCCGCCACATCGGAAAAAAATTATCACTCATCGCCAGATGCACTTCGCCAGCGACCATCGACTGGCACCAATCGTCAAAATAGCCGAGGTCGATCGAACGGATCGTTATTCCGGCCGCATTGATCTCATTCAAAACACCCAGTAATTTTTCGCGTGGACTTTGCAAGACAACGATCACCACGTCCTCAGGCTGAAGTTTCATTCTCTGATTGTCGCTGATTCGTTTAAGATAGCAAAGCGAAACGTTCTACGCTGACGGATGTCGACAGACCAGGTTTTTGTTTGCGGCGAATTATTCTAAACTTTAACAACGATCCGAGATCGGAAATTTCAGAATAGAAGTCGCGTAATGCATATCTCCAGGCTCGAACTTGATAATATCAAGTCCTACGAATCCTCAATTTTCGAATTCTCCCGTGGAACGACAGCCATCACAGGCGAGAACGGCGCGGGAAAGACGACGATCATCGAGGCCATTGCCTGGACGTTGTTTGACCTGCTCGAATATAAAAAGGACGATTTTTTACGGCGGGGAGCAAAAAAAGGATCGGTCCGAATCACGTTTGAAAGCGGGCTTGACGGACGCGAATATATCGTTTATCGCGATACGGGAGCGGGTTACCACGTAACCGACCCACGGCTGCAGACCCGCATCGCTGACAAAAAAGAAGAGGTATTTCGATTTCTCTGGCTGCATCTCGGTCTCGAACCCGGCACGGATCTCAAATCACTTTTTCGCCAGGCGATCGGCGTCCCGCAGGGCACATTCACGGCAATCTTTCTAGAAGGTGCGACCGAACGCAAGGTCGCTTTTGACCGCCTCTTGAAAGTTGAAGAGTACCGGCAAGCCGCTGAAAAGCTTCGCGAAACGTCGCGGTATCTCGACCAAAACGTGGCAGCGGTTCGAGAAAATATCGCCCGTGCCGAAGGCGAACTTCAGCATTCCGAAAAGGTCGAAACCGAACATGCCGCCGTCCAGCGACAATCTTTGCAACTAACGGGCGAGATCACGAAAGTTACCGCTGAACTTGTTGAGAAGCAGTCGCTTGTAAAGCAGCTCGATGAACAGGAACGTCGGCTTTCGGATCAAAAGATCGAACTTCAGAAAGCTGTTTCCAGCCGGGAGAAGGCGGCGATCATGGTACAACAGGCGGAATCGGCTCTCGTGCGTGCAAGCGAAGCTTACGAAAAACTTGAAAAAGCCAAAGTCAGGCACGAGCTGCATATCGCAGCACTCAAGAATCTCGACGACCTGGAGCAAACGCGGCAGCAACGCGATGCATTGCGGGCTCAATCGGCAAAGATCGATGCTGAGACGGTAAATGTCAAAGCAGAAAGAAAGCGACTTGAGCACCGGATCAATGACATTCGTGCTGCAAAAGAGGAGATCGCGCGGCTGCAGTTAAAAGCCGCCGAACAACTGGCGATAGAGAAAGAAATTGACACCCTTCGAAACGGAATTGCCGCCGCCCGGACCGCCGACGAACGCATCCTCAGCATTAACGCCGAGTTGGGACGGTTGCGGGAAAAATATTTGATAAATAAATCGGCGGTTGGCGAGGCCGAGAAGAGTTCGGTCCAAAGCGACAACCTGCACGTACTCGAAAAGCAGCACGCCCAATTAGTCACAAATCTGGCAAAGTTGAACGCAAGTCTTGAACGCGACGAAAAATTTCAGATAGAGGTCAGTGACGGCCTCTGCCCCATATTTTCCGCACGATGCCTAAATCTGCAGGAAGGCATTTCTTTGGACGAATTTCTTTCCGGCCGTTCTCTGGACCTCAGGTCGCAAATTACGGACCTCGAAAAGCAGCATCAGGATCTGGCTATTAAACTCGGCTCCGCCCGCGAGGGTCAAAAATATCAGACTGCCCTAAAAAATCATCTCGATCGAAAGGGCGAGATAGAGGCCGAAGGAAAAGAACTCAATGCCAAGAAAAGTGCACTCGAAAAGCAGCGAAATGAACTCGCCCAACTGGAACGGCAGATGTCCGATGCGCAGGCTCGGCTGAGATCGCTGGCCGATCCGTCGGCCCGGATACGCGTGCTTGAAAAAGAGTTGAACCGCGAAACGGAGCTGACGGCCGAACTAAAAGTTTTTGACGCTGATCTGACCCGTCTTGAAAGCGAGAACAAAACACTGGCCGATCAGCTCGTTGAGTTCAAGAGTTTTGACGAACAATGGACCCGTTTTATCCGGGAGCGCGACGCCACAATCGGCGAGCATCGCATTTTCATCGCGAATGAAGCCGAAGCAACGGCATTCGAAACTCGCAAGAGCGAACTTGAAGAGCGACGATCCCGGATCCTCGAAGTTTCAACTGATATCGAGTCGGCGGAGAAAGCATTATCCGCGGCTGGCGGCGACTATGACACCGACCGGCATAAGGCGGAACGGACCGAACTGTTGATCGCCGAACGCCGGTTGGCGGAGATCCGTGCGACCTCGGACGCGGTTAAAAAACGTGAAGAGCAGCTTGCCGCCGATTTGGACCATTTCAAAAAGCTTCGCGAAAACCTGGGCCAGGAATTTAAAGAAAAAGATCGGCTCGAATCTGTTTCGGAAGCGACGGCATTCATTCGTGATACGCTCAAGGAGGCCGCGCCGCGGGTCGCCCGTAATTATGTTTATCATGTTTCGCTCGAGGCAAATCAAATGTTTCGCGAAATTACCGGCAACGCCGAGCGGACGCTGAAATGGGTTGAGGATTATTCAATTGTTCTCGAAGAAGAGGGTTTTGAACGGCCGTTTCAGAGTCTTTCCGGCGGTGAACAGATGGCGGCAGCTTTATCGGTTCGCCTCGCGCTGCTAAAACAACTGACTGATATTCGGATAGCATTTTTTGACGAGCCGACAACCAACATGGACGCCGAACGCCGGGAAAATCTGGCAATGCAGATCAGCCGGATAACGCATTTTGACCAGCTATTTGTCATCTCGCATGATGATACATTTGATCATTATGTTGACACCGTGATCTCGATGTCAGATTGATTTATGAAAAAAGTAACAATAGTCTGCGACGGTTCGAGCCTCGGCAACGGGCGGGGCAATCCCCGTGCGGCGGCGGTCGCGGTTTTGGGATTCAAAGGATTATGGAAAGCCGTCGGCGAATATCTCGGTGCGGCAACCAATCAACAGGCTGAGATCGCAGCCGCGGCAGTTGGTTTGGAAAGTCTGAAAGAGCCTTGCGATGTCGTCGTTTGGTCCGAT
>JBGTCS010000441.1:0-16797 GCA_041748715.1 Pyrinomonadaceae bacterium
AAAATCAACATCGATCAATCTGGCCGGGACCGCCTATTATCAATCTCAGCCAAAATCTACCGCCTGGGATTATCCAGTTGAGGAAATTCGCAAATATCTTGAGGACAAATATACGACCCGTGTCGCTCAGGGAGGCCTAAAAGTTTACTCGACGATCAATGTCGAGGCACAAAAGATCGCCACCCGCATTGTCCGCGAACGGCTCCGGGCCTACGACAAAGGGCGTAAATGGAGATCGGATTATCGAAATCTGCTTGTCGACGAAAATGACGAGCCGATGACCGATGAAAAAGAGATCGCCAAAACCCTAGAGACCTTTAAGCATCCGGATTGGTACGGCGACGATTACAAGGAGGGCGAATATATCAAGGGCCTTGTGTTGAAGGTCAACGCCGGCGCCGATGAGGTCGGTGTGCGATTTGGCAGGTTTAAGGCGGTCGTAAAACCGGACGATATGGGACGCAGCGGAAAGCGGCCCAAGGAAGAATTAAAACCAGGTTATCTCGCCGAATTCCTTATCAAAGCGGTGGATAAGGACAATCAGACACTCGAGGTCGAACTCTCACAAGTGCCCGAAATACAGGCATCGCTCGTCTCGATCGATGCCCATACAGGCGAGGTTGTTTGTATGGTGGGTGGCTATGATTTTCACACCAACAAATTTAATAATGCGACGCAGGGTCTGCGTCAGACCGGTTCGGCATATAAGCCGTTCATATACACTGCGGCGGTCGAGGACGGCATGACGCCCGACATGGTCGTTAGTGGAGCGCCGATAAAACGAGGCGGATGGACGCCGCACAACTACGACGGCAGTTTGAGCCACGGCAACGTGCCGATGAAGATCGCGCTGGCGAAATCGTATAATATCGCCGCTGTTCACCTGCTCGAACAGGTCGGCATCCAGGCCGGCGGCCAGATGGTTCGCCGCTTTGGCATCACAAATCCGATGGCCCCGAGTTTGCCGTCGGCCCTCGGTGCCAGCGAGGCGTCGTTGTTGGAAATGACCGCGGCGTATTCATCCTTTCCAAATAAAGGCATCCGGATGGCGCCGCATTTGATTCGAAAAGTCTATAACCGTGACGGGAGCCTGCTCGAAGAATTTGAAGGCTCGAGTTCGAAGGTTACTAGCGAATACGTAGCCCTCACCATGGTTCAAATGATGCGCGGAGTCACCGCGGGCGGCGGGACGGCTCCCGGCGCGAGTGCGGCTAGCCAGCCGCTTGCCGGAAAGACCGGAACCGTAAATGACCACACCGATGTCTGGTTCATTGGTTACACGCCTTCGATTGCCACCGGTGTTTGGATGGGAAACCCGCTTCGCAAGGAAAACTTGGGATCGGGTATGACCGGCGGACACGGCGCACTGCCGTACTTTAACGCGTTTATGAACGCCTTTATGAAGGATAAGCCCAAAGAGACCTTCCCGTCGCCTCCCACCATGCCTTCGGATATCAAACGAGCAAGCGAATTGCGAAAGCGTGAGGAACTCGAAAAATTACAGGAGGCCGACATAAACGGGCGCCGAACAGGCATAGTGTTTACACCAGGCACAAAGATTGATCCCGATGCTCCTCTGCCGGGCGATAAGCCGCCGACGGACAGCGATCCGACGACCAAATCAGTTGACACCACGCCGGATAAACCGATCGTCGTCAAGCCGCCGGTCGTCCAGTCAACCCCTCGTCCCGAACCGACGGTTGAAAAGCCCGACGGCTCAAAACGAAAAGGAAAGAAGGGCGACGGCTAAGATCTCGTTAAAGTAAACAAAAAACGGACGTTCATTGCAGGGCGTCCGTTTTTAATTGAAATGGTGCGGCAAACGCTCTTAGATCCGGCCTCAAATAGCTAACCTGATTTAATTACAAAATTCGCCAAGATAATACGGCAGCATCTTGCGCCACCAAACCCAGTCGTGATTGACGTCGTGTCCCCAGACATCGAGGCGGTGAGGAATTCCCTTTGAATGCAGCAGCCCTGAAAATTCGCGGCTGCGGTCCGGAGCTTCGAATGAACCCTGGCCGGTGACGATCACGATCGAGTCCGCTTGTCTCAGACGCGGCAGGTGAAAATCATCGTCCAGGTTTTTGATGTACATCATCGGATTGTTGAAGTACACGTTGTCGTCATAATGCTGCTCGAGATAATTATAGATGTCGTAGCTTCCGCTCATTGCGATCGTGCCGCGAAAATTGTCGGAATGTTTAAAGTAGGTATTGGCCGCCAACAACGCACCGAGCGAGGCCCCGGTCGTGAGAGGCTTGGCATCGTCCCCGCATTCGTTACGGATGAGCGGCAAAACCTCGTCCATGATGTAGCGGTCGTAGCGCGAAAGCATTTCGACCTTCCACGCCGGGTGTGACTCTTTATTCAGCAGGCTGTACCGATTAACGGAATTTATCGAATATGCCCGGATCAACCCGGCGTCGATAAAATCTTTGATCGAATCTATGAGATAAAACCGCTCGTATTCCAGGTAATCCGCCGCTGCGGTCGGAAACATCAAAAGCGGATAACCGGCGTGGCCGTATGCCACGAGCGGCATATCCATATTTAAATTGTGGCTGTACCACGTCGTCGTATCGCGTCGCATTAACTATTATTTCTCCAGGACTGTTTTTACTTTGTGATCGTTATCTCGCGGGTCGTCGAATTATAATCGCCGTTTTGGACGACTTTTCCGTCTTTGTCGACAAGTTCGAGTTTGACTGTGTGCTTGCCATTCGTCCAGCCCGACAACCAGATTGGCGCCCATGTGTCGATAAACTGGGCCTCACCGCCGTCAACTGAATAGCTCACGCGATATTCGCCGCCGTCGCCCGTCAGTTTAGCGCCCGTCAACCAGAAATCGATCATGACCGCGTTCACGTCATCTCCCTTATAATCGCCTTTTGGACGGCTGTAGGTGAGCAGCGGTTTCGATGCGTCGACTGCTCCGGCAGTGCTATCTTTCATCTCTTTTCCCTCGGGGGTCGGAGCACTGTTCGCGTTTGACATCGTCTGACCATTTGCCGTGGTCGCCGGTTTGCCAGCATCGCCTCCGCCATTTTTTACCGAGAATTTAACTATCTGAAATGCTCCGACATTTTTGTACGATTCATGCCACGGTCGCGACGGGAAAACGCGTAACGTGTGCTCGCCGTCGGAAACATTTCGCAGCTCAAACTCCTGCTCGATGTTGTAATAGGCTTCGTACGGCTGATTATCGAGAATCACGTGGATGTGGTTACCCATCTTGGTTTCGGTGTCCATGTGCGGTTTGTAGCCTTTCAGATCGCCGGAAATATCGAGCTTTACCTTGACGGTCGAACTCGTGATCGCCGCATCGGCCTTTGGTTCCACAATCTTTAGGGTCGGAGCCGCCGAATCCTGTTCGCCGCGGCTGGCCATCATGTCTTTTAATTTTTGCGGACGTTCGGCGACCGAGAGTTTTTGTACTTCGGGTGTCGCCGCAGTGTTTGTGTTTTGGGCCGATCTATTAACATTTGCCGTTTCGCCACAGGCTGAGATTATCGCGATCAATGACAATATCAAATAAGTTCTAAAATTTTTCATATTTCCCTCATTTTATTTTCTATGGCCGCTCGGAAAGCCAGCGTCATTTGCAAATTTGTTCGCATCACGCAATAGCCTTAATACCCAACGGCACCTCACAAAATTCGAAGACATCCCGAAAATGCTTTTCGATCCGGTTCTCGACTTCGCTGAGATCAATCTCACGGGCGAGCAATCTCTCCATCGAAGTGACCGGCTCGCCCTCGCAGGCGATTATCCAATTGTAGTAACTCAGATCGGTGTTCACATTCAATGCAAATCCGTGGGTTGTGACCCAGCGTTTGATATGGATCCCTATCGCCGCGATCTTTCCCTCGACCGTGTGAACGCCGGTCAGACCATCGATGCGAAATGCGTTGATGCCAAAATCCGCCATGGTCCGGATCAGCACTTCTTCGAGATCGCGGACGAATCGATGAACGTCCTCGCGATCCGGCGAAAGGCTGATTATCGGGTACCCGACGAGCTGGCCGAGGCCGTGATAGGTCACCTTACCGCCACGATTTATTTCAAATACATCTATCCCGAGATCACGGAGATTTTCGGTGGTGGCCAACACTCCGTCATTTTTCGATCGTCGGCCCAGCGTAAAGGTATGTGGATGTTCGAGCAGCAGCAGATATCCGTGCTCACCCTGAGTAATAACATCTGTCTCGAGCTTTTTTTGCAGTTCGAGTGAGCTGTCGTACGCGACGCGACCAAGACGGCGAACTTGCAATAACCTTTCAGGCATCTTCATTATGATAAGATTTTTATCTCAGTTTGAACAGAACCGCCACAATTATGAAAATTATTAAAACCGCATTTTTACTCGCGCTCACGCTGATTGTTTTCACAACGGCCGCAACCGCCCAAAGAAAAAAAACACCCGCGAAACCAAAAGTCGTCCCGGCCGCAAATGTTTCGGTTTTTGAGATTCGCGACGGTGCCGATAAGGTCGCGGTGCAGATAAAGAATGTAACCAAGTTTCTCTACACGCTTGGTGGCATAGCAATTCGAATCGAAGATCTGGACGCGGAAGCAAAGACCCGGACATTGTCCCGAGCGTCACTCGATCTCAATTCAGAAAACAAACAAAATGTCATGCAAGCGATCAGGAATTTGCGGGCCGGGATTGCCGCGTTGGAGGTCGAGTTTCGGACAAAACCCGCGTTGACAAAATTTTTGGTCCAGATTCAGGGTATTACGGATCTGACTGCGCAGACCGAATATCTTGCCTCCGCCGGAAAGTTTTCCGAATCGGGTAAACCGCTTCTTTTATTGGTCGAAAAACTGTCTGACACGTTGGCCGCGATGCCATGATGGTTGGAGTCCCTTTTTTTTAAGTGCCAATAGTTTAAGGTTTGATCAGTTCTGCCGCGGGTTTATCGGGATCGCAAACTTCGAGCTCTCCATTCTTTTTAATACCGACTTTGGCTTCCGACGCGGGCAGCCCGAGCCGGGTTCTGATAAATCTTTCCCCTTCGGCCTCGATTATTTCTCCGTTGATCACAAATGTTTTTTTGGTAAGCGTATCGCCCTTTTTTTCTAATTGGGCGGGCGTTAGAAATATGTACCAGGGCGAACCCCATTTTCGTTCGTCGCCGGTGGATCGTCGGTATTTGTAATGCAACGAAGTTTGCCTCGATTCTCGATCGGCGGATTCGTAAACCACTGGAAACGCAATATTTAGAGCGTCAAGATTTGCTTGCATGGCCTCCACAGGATCATACAAACCGACGGCGATTATGCCGAGGCCATCCGATTGGTATTTGTCGTAGAGCTTTCGCAGAATCGGAGCATCATGTCGCCAGTTATGACACCACGGCGCAAAATAAACGACCATGACCAGCTTTTTGCCGATAATATAGTCCCGCAAATTCTGATCCTCGCCGGTCCTAACGCTTTTGTAGGTCCAGTCTTTATATTTGATCTCTTTCTCGACGATAGACGCCTGTTCATTCTGCGCCAAGACCAAGTTGGACGCAAAAAGTATCAATAGAATTGCCGAAAAATATTTCATTTCCATAATTCGCTTATTAGGAAAGCCTACGCTCTGAGATGCTCAAAGACAAGAGAAAAGTTGGAGCATGTGAACTCGATGCATTTTTGCCATAGCTTTGCTTTGAAAAAACAAACCGTGTAATTTAGTCTTATCATTTCACGGAGAATAAATGAGCGATCACACAACAGTTTCCGACATTTTTCGCAGGGCTTTAGAAATTCGTTCGACGAACCCGGGCGGCACATATAAAGAGCTAACCGCGCAGATAATTTCTGAGTTCGGCGGCAAACCGTTTCCCAAATCCGCATTTTTGACGATACCGGAATACGACAACATCGCACCGCAAGAGGACTGGACCGCCGGATTGCCGGTCGTACTTCGGGGCATCCAGAACGAAGACTGGAACGATGTCGCTCACGGCATAATCATAAGTCTCGAACAAGTCGAAAATTATCCAAAAGAATCTGGCCGCGAGGACGACCCTTCAAAAGAATGGCGCAACCGCACAAAGGGCATTGCCGATGCAGAGGAAAAAGCAGTCGGCAAATGGATGCCGGACGAGCTGATGGCGATGGCAAAGCGTAACGTAAAATCCTGACCGAGATAACTTAAAAATCCAACTTCAACCCGTCTTTGGCCTCGATAGCGTCGCACGTTGGATCGATCTTAGCGACTTCGTTTTCAAAATTCACATCGTCCCATTCGGGATAAAAATGCGTCAGCATCGCACGTTTTGGACTGGCTTTTCGAATCAGGAAGATCGCCTCGGCCAGTTCGAGATGTTTCTTGACGGGTTTGTCGCGGATAAAAGTGCATTCCAAAATAAAAAGATCGACGCCCGCTGCAAACGCCGCGACAACCTCGCTAAAACCCGTGTCGGCCGAATAGACCATCGTCGTGCCGTCCGAATCGCGCAAATGAATTGCGTGGCTTTCGTCCGTGTGGGGTGTCTGGATAGCGACGGCCTCGACATCGGGCAGGATCTCGAATTTTTCACGAGGCTCGACCTCAATTACCTCAAGCGGAAATGGCTGTTCGAAAAGCCTGTAATTGTTGACGGCATCAAATGCGGACAAGAGGTTTCTAATGCCGGCGGGTCCGAAAATTCGGAGCGGCTTTGTACGAATCTTGCCTGATTCGGCATGCTTGATACCGGCCAGATATGGCAGCAAACCGGCACAGTGATCGATGTGAAAATGCGAGATCCAGATCGCGTCTAGGTTTGCCCATTCCAGATTCTCCTGGGCCATTCGCAGCGGGATTGCCGCCGAGCAGTCTAAAAGAAGCGTTCCGCCACGAGTTTCGAGCCAAAATCCCGAGCTGCTTCGATTCCCATTTGGGATCGAGCCGCCTGAACCGAGAACCGTAAGTTTCATACGAGCATACTATCAAACCGTAGCGGTGCGAGCCGACCTGATCGGGAAGGTTACGGCAAATATCTCATTTTACGAGACGAGGGCACTGCGGTATGATTCTCTATTCTATGGACATACTGGCTCCGGAAAAAATCGAACTCAATAAAAAGCGCTCTATTCTTGAGCGTCTCAAGGATCGGCTTGCCGACCGCGAAGAGGAAATGACTGAGCTTCGAACCGAGCTTGAGCAGTTTGAAGCGCAGTACACGATGCAGGTCGGGCGCCTGTACGCCGATTTGGACGAGATCGAGGCCGAGATCGCGGAAGAGGAGTTTAAGCTGGTTCCGGATGACGAGGAGATCAAAAAACGGGCGGAGGAACTCCGCCGTCGTGCCGAAGAATCGGCTGCCCGAGCGGCAGAAGCTGCCGAATTAGCCGCGATCAAATGGCAGCCGACCGTTGAGGCAAAAAAGGCCTATCATAATCTCGCGCGGACGATCCATCCGGATCTGGCGCTGGATCCCGAAGAAAAGGAAAAACGGCACGGTCTTATGGCCCAGCTTAACGAGGCGTATTCGGCTGGCGATCAACTAAAACTAAATAAACTGGTCGAGGATCTCAGAAACAGCCCCGACCTTGTAAAGGGAGATTCTGTAGGCGATCAGTTGGTCCGAGCAATCCGTCAAATCTCGCAGGTTAAGGTTCGTCTGATCGAGCTCCGCGAAGAGTTGGTTTTGGCGCAAGAGACTGAGTTGTACGTCCTCCGCGAAAAAATGCGTAGCGAAATGACTGAGGGGCGCGATATGATCAAACAGATGGCCGCCAGGACGTTGGTTCAGATAAAAAAATCGGCGCGGCGCCTCGAAAATCTAAGAAATGTAAACAAAGCCGCCGAAGAATACGTAAAAGACAAATATGGAGTGGATATATCGATTTTTCGGTAAGCTTGGCCTCAGTGCTCTTGACACATCCTGCGGTATATGTGATTGTTTTAATGTCATCGGATAACGATTCTTCCACTGAAACATTAAAAGGTTTAAGTTCAGTTTCGCGATCTGCGTACGCCCTGTACGCACCGCGAAAATAGGGGGAAACGGTGTGGGAGACGTTTCCCCCGCCTTATTTTTAAATCGCGTTTCCGGCCGCGAAAGCGGACGCCCACGCCCATTGAAAGTTGTATCCGCCAAGCCAGCCGGTGACGTCAACGATCTCGCCGATAAAGTACAGCCCAGGCATTTTTTTAGACTCCATTGTTGATGAAGAAAGTTCTGCTGTCGAAACGCCGCCTAATGTTACTTCCGCCCGGTCATAGCCTTCGGTTTCCTTAAATTTTATTTTCCAGTTGTTGAGGTCCGCGCCAATACGCTCAAGTTCAGCCTTATTTAGCTGCACGAGCGACTTGGTAGAGAAATTACGCTCGGCAAATTCACGTGCGAATCGTTGAGGCAAAGATTGGCTCAAATATGTTCCAAGCTGCTGCCGACTGTCGCTGCCTTCGAGCAGAAGACCGGCTGCATCGACGTCCGGGAGCAGGTTGATCGAAATGGCAATTCCTTTTTGCCAATAATTTGAGATCTGCAGAATTGCCGGACCGGACAGCCCGCGATGGGTAAATAAGATATTTTCTCTAAAACTCTGCGTGCTGGTCGTCACCTCGGCGTCCACTGACACACCGGCTAATCGTTTATAGCCATTTCCCTCAGCGACCAGTGCTACAAGTGACGGACGCGTTTCGACGATATTTAGATTAAATTGCCTTGCGATGCGATAACCGAGATCGGTCGCGCCGATCTTTGGGAATGAAAGCCCGCCGCAAGCAACCACGAGATTTGCCGCAGCGAACTTTCCTTGGGTCGTTTCTACCGAAAACCCGCCTCCCTGCGAAACTCCCGAAACCGAGCAGCCGGTCACTATATCAACCCGTGCCGACCTGCATTCAGCCAAAAGCAATTCGACTATCTGTCGTGAACTTTCGCGGCAAAAAAGCTGTCCGAGCTTTTTTTCGAAATACGGGATCTTGTGTTTTTTTACGAGCTCAATAAAGTTCTGTGGAGGGTATCGAGACAATGCAGATTTGCAGAAATGCGGGTTTTGCGAGATAAAATTCTCGGGGCATGTATGAATATTTGTAAAATTGCATCGCCCGCCTCCGGAGATGACTATTTTTCGACCGACCTCGGCATTATGCTCGATAACAAGGACCTTTTTACCGCGCCGTCCGGCATTTATCGCACAAAAAAGCCCGGCCGCCCCGCCGCCGATGATTATCGCGTCATATTTCATTTAGGCAAGATAGCGGTCCCGAAGAATATTGAGGTGGTGCGTTACGTGACCCGTCATGATAAAGGTCAGAGCGCGAACTGAAACAGGTTTGCCGCTCGCCGTTCCGATTCGCCGCGAAGCGTCATTGGACAAGTTATTTACGAGTAGAATATTCGCGCGTCGCAGCAGGTCAAATTCCGCGGCCAATTCCGAAAATTGACGGTTATTGGCATTTGATCCGGCTATATAGTCGTCCTGTTCAAAGCCTTCGATCGGCGTCTCATCACCCCGCGAGATACGCAGAATGCGATATGCGAAGATCCGTTCGCCGTCGATCAGATGACTTAGCACTTCTTTAATGGTCCATTTACCGGGGGCGTAGGCGAATGAGCCTTTATCCTCTGGAATGCTGGAAACAATCGACGTCAGCACGCCAGGCTGCTCATTCAAAGCGTCGAGAATATTACCGTCGGCAACAAGCGAGATGTAGCCGCCGTAATATGGATCGAATTCATTCGTTTCGGGTCGGTTCATAATGCGGTATAGTAGCAGAGTCACCTTACAAATTCTTGCTGCGTGGCGTTGTTATGAAATGGAGCGGTATATTATTGATCTGCGCTCTCGCCTGTGGGTTCCCAACTATTTTTGCCCAGAACGGCGGTAAAGCGGAACCTGTGCGGATCGTATTTCGGGAGGGAAAAGCTAGCGCCGATCTTTCGGGTTGGCTCTCAAACTGTCAGGCAATGGAATATGTATTCGGAGCTGAAAAAGGCCGATCGGTGACGATAAAGAATTCGACAAACCGGCTTTTCGACTTTCGGGTTTTTAACGATGAATTCGAATTTGAGACCGAGTTTGAGAGTTCGTCGGTCCTGTCGTTTGAGATTCCCGAAACGGGCGATTATATGTTCTTTATACGCAAAAAACAGGTTCGATCACCTCGACGGGCAAGGTATTCGCTGACGCTCGCCATCGGCCGTTAAGCATTATTTTTTATTAGGAGAAATTTGAATATGAAACGCACCTCATTACTTTTCGGAGTCGCCTTTCTGGCGTTTATGGTTTTTTCACAAACCGGCACCAGCGCTGTCAATCGAACATTTGCCGACCGGTTTTTGCACGATACTAAAGTTGGCGATTCGGGCGTCTATAATTTTGACAAAGCACACTCATTCATAGGTTTTAAAGTAAGGCATAACGGTCTGATCGAGGTGCCTGGCTTTTTCCGCGATTTTACAGGCGCCGTCAATTTCGACGCCAAAGATATGTCGAAGAGCACGGTCGAATTTACCGCCAAATCTACAAGCGTTGATACCGGCGTCGCCGCCCGCGACAACCATCTGCGAACGAAAGATTTCTTTGAGGTCGAAGCGCACCCCGAGATCACGTTCAAAAGCACAAAGGTGGAACAGAAAGGTAAGGTGTGGATGCTGACCGGCGATTTTACACTGCGCGGCGTGACCAAATCGATCACGTTTCCATTCGAGATTGCCGGTTGGAATCCGCCCGACGAACGCAGCGGCGGCAAAATGGGGATCGCGGCTGAAACGACGATCAATCGCCGGGATTTTGGCGTGAATTATGGTTCGAGCGCGATGTTATCTGATCAGGTTAAAATCGTTTTGCAGATCGAGGCGGGAAAAAAGAAGGACGAACCCAAGACTAACTAACTAACCTCTTCGTAAACGTTTTGGCGCGAATCTGTTATTGCAGGACAGATTCGCGTCTATTTTTTGTTCACGCCTATTTCGGAAAAAGCGATATCGTAGATCGCGTACTGTTCCCAATCTTTAAAATCAAAATGCCACCATTCGTTTGGGTTGACAGTAAATCCGACTGATTCCATCAATCGTCTGAGCAGGTCGCGATTTGATCGCTCTTCGACAGTACCGCCCGCATAGTCCGGCGAGGCCCTTTCAGTAAATTCGTCGTAGGCCGACGGCATTGGGATCGTTTTTCCGGTTTTGAGAGAGTAAATGCCGAGATCGACGGCGCAGCCGCGATTATGTTTTGAACCTTTTGCCGGATCGGCGACAAATTTACGCTGGTCCTCGCGAACCACATCCCAAAACAATTTTGTGATCGCCCAAGGGCGGTAACCATCATAGATTACCAATCCAAGACCCTGTTTTTTTAATTCTTTGTGAACCTTGACCACAGCCTCCGCCGCAGGCCGCTGCAAAAATGCGCGTGCCTCGGGATAAACGGCTTTCCCGACAAAATTGTCTTCGGTCGCGTATTTGATATCGAGTTTTATTGTTTTGCTGAGTTTTGTGAGTTCGATCAAGTCTGCCCCTCGCTTATTTTGTTCCTTTGGTGGCGTACTTTGTGCATGGGCACAAGTAAAAAGAATAAGCCATATCGGAACAAGCGTAAATCGGGTAAATAGTTTTGGCTGCATGACGACAAACTTTATTCGTGACGATTGAAAAATTGAGAAAGAAACGCTATTTTTAGTTTGTGCAGTCAGACGAACCCATCAAAGCCAAATGTCCCGCCCGTAACTGGACAAAGCGTGCCGGCATTATTGCTTTCCTTTTTTTCCTTGGAAAAGGCCTGGTATGGCTCGGCGTGGCCGCAGTCGGAGCCTGGTATGCGTTTAATTAGAAACAGGAGCCTTTCCCGCCGGCCCATTCCTATGCACCGGGCGGATTATCAGGTTCTGGCTGATCGTCGTCGTCGAGTATCTTCACTTCAGATCCGTACTTTTGATATTCCTTAAACCGGATCAGGTTTCTCGTTTCAAACACTTTTGATCGATCCCTCATTGTCAGGCGCACATCCGATATTGAGGGAAGCAGATATTTCCCGTCAACGATCTTTACCCATTCGTAATCAATATTTCGCCTTGCCGTTCTGACCGGAAAATTTTCGGGAATGTCCGTCGCTTCCGACTCTATTCTTAGGATTCGGGCAGCGTCGCGATCAATCCAGACACGCCCTCTCATACCGGTGATCGCCGTATCCGTGGAATACCCGACCGCTGTGATCACTTGTTTTGCGCGATCTTTAGCCACGACGAAATCAAAGACCAGCGTCCTCCGGCCTTTAAGCGAGTCAGTATCAACGACTTCGAAGGTAGTTTCGCTCTCCGGCTTAAATATCGTTGCAAGCATCGTTACAAATTCACCGGTCGAGCTGGTTCCGCCGACGCTTTCATAGGAACGTTTCGTATCCGGCGCGTTTTCCAGTAAACCGTTGACCGATAAAACCCGATAGCTTTCTTCGCCGGACGAACGATAACTGACGGCCACAACCAGCCGATCGAGGTTGCGAAAATTGTTGGTGCCAGCGTAGGCCGCAGAACGCTGGATCTGTTGTTTCACGACAAAATCCGGCATTTCGCCCACCGCATCGAGGGTGTTCTGACGGGCATTTTCGAGTAATGCGGTGGATTCCTTGTTTGACAGTAATCTGGAACTTTCGGGGTTTCGGCGTCGGCGATCGGCTTCCTCGAGGGCCCGTTTGAGTTCGTCATCGGTCGCACCTTTGGACCGGGTGAGGCTGCGAATGCCGTCCGTTAATACAAAATCAATTCCGCGTTTACGCAATGCGTTGACGATATCAGCCTTGCCGCCCGGATCCTTTTGCAAGGCGTAAAGCATCTTGACGTATTCAGCTTGCGTCAAAGGAGTCGCCTGCGAAAAAGCAAACTGGACCAGACCTAAAACCAATAGCGATATTAAAACCTTTTTCATCTCTCTAAATGATGCTTCGCGATCATAATACGTTGTGTTTGGCGTCGGTGCCCTACACATTTTGCGCTAAGAATTCTGACCGGATGCTGCAAAAGGCAAAAGCGGAAAAATTGCCAGGAATCTTTCCGCTTATTTATGATAACGAATTAATTAGTACAGGTTAGTTAACCCATTCTTCTTCGTAATTGAGCTGCCAATGCCTCGTTACCCATTTTTGCGCGGCTGTCATGGCCGTAACTTTCCACTTCTTCAAATTATCCGAAATGGTAAGAGCTGCCATCGGCTTGCTCGGATCGCGTTCGACCCGAATCACCTGTGTTAATACTTCGATGATCGTCTTGTTCTCTTCCATGATCTTGAGACGAACCTCGCTGCCGACCGGCGGTAAAGTTTCGAGATTGACCAGAGCGCTGGTTTCGCCAACGTTCTCAGTCATGCCTTCAACATTAACGGTGTTTCCGGTCAAAGCATCAACCCAGCTTGCCTTAACTGGCATGCTCGCAATAATGCGATGATGCAATGGCGTTTTAAATGATGATGTAGAAAATTCTACTTGTTGTGCCATTTTTTCCCCTTTTTCGTATCCATTTTATAAAAGCCTCAAACGCAACAAATTTCTTCGAAACGTAAAATGCGAGTTCAAGTTAGTTCACATTTACAATAAAGTCAAGTCTCGACAATTTTTCCGAAACCCTAGTCTTTATGTGGATTCGGATTATCCGAATCATCGTTATCAGCGTATCCCAAACAAGATAAAACCAGATAGTTAAACGCCGACTTTAGGATAAAGGTTGCCTGTTAATTGCTTTCACTCCCGATAAAATTCCCAAAGACATTGTCTCGGACGGGAAACGTTTGAATTATTTGAATATTAGCCTGGGCAAATATAGTAAAAATGTGGTCGGGGTTATCCATTACGGAACCTAATTTGCCTTGCTAATGATGAACTTTTGATTCACACGAAATTGAGATCGGACAGAGATCGCCGATCAAAGGCACCCACGGCTCAAAACGTTAATAAATCGAATAAGTTACAGCCGAATTAGGAGTAGCTGCTGGAGTGTGTTTTAGAAAACTAAGACAGAAATTAAGGATTACAAAATCCAAAAAATAAAATAAAAATCCAAAAAACCGATAATCTAAAGGTTGTTGGCGTGGTTAAAGTAAATAAATCTTTAGAAAATCGACGGAAAGAGGTCCAAAAAGAATGACGAAAAACGTTTCAATCAAATTTATTTTTGTATTGGCAATCAGCATCATGTTAGGTGTGGGTCAGATTGCGGCGCAGTCCACAGTAACCGGCGGAATCAGCGGCAGAGTTACCGATCCGCAGGGAGCCATTATTCCCAACGCCACGGTGAAAATCACCAATCTTGGCACGAACAGCACTGTTACCGTCACTGCGAGTGATAACGGCTCGTATAGGGCGACCAATCTCCAGCCGGGCAACTATGCCGTCGAGACCACCTCGGGCGGGTTTGCTGCTTCAAGGGCGGAGAATGTTGTTGTAGAGGTGGGTAAGACAACCGTGGTCGATGTCGGGCTGAATGTCGGCGGAGCCTCCGCCGAAGTGCAGGTTAACGCTGAGGCTCCGGTCATTAATACTAATGACTCGACCAATTCGACCAATATCAATCAGACATCGATAAATGAGCTGCCGATCAACGGCCGACGTGCATCGAATTTTGTTTTGCTGACACCGGGAGCAGTGCCGGATGGCGCTTTTGGTTTAATCAGTTTCCGCGGCATCTCGGGCCTGCTCAATAACAGCACCGTCGATGGCGGCGATAATAATCAGGCGTTCTTTTCAGAAGAACGCGGACGAACCCGCATCAGTTATTCGATAAGCCAGGATGCGGTTCGTGAATTTTCGGTCAACACGTCGAATTATTCGGCTGAATTTGGCCGTGCCGCCGGCGGTGTTGTTAACACCGTTACGAAAAGCGGTACTAACGAATTTCATGGTTCTGCGTTTTACTATCTCCGTGACAATAAATGGGGAGCGAGAAATGCATTTAGCTTCCAGACTATTTCGACTCCATCTGGTCCGCAGCGGGTTGGCCTAAAACCCGAAGACCGCCGGCAGCAGTTTGGCGGATCCGTCGGCGGCCCGATAGTCAAAGATAAGTTGTTTTTCTTTTTTAGCTATGATCAGCAGAAACGTGATTTTCCGGCTGTTGCAGCACCCAGCTCACTGACGTTTTTCGAGTCCGCCAATCTGGCAACTCTTGCATCCCGAGGCGTTACTCCGGCGCAAATCGCTTCAGGTATTACATTTTTGCAGAGCTTGACGGGCGTGGTTGCCCGTAAAGGCGACCAGACCTTGTATTTGCCAAAGATCGACTGGGTATTAACTCCGAAACACACGTTCAGTGCTGTTTACAACCGGATGAGGTGGGAATCGCCCGCCGGGGTGCAGACACAGGCTGTCGTTAGCCGCGGTATCGCAAGTTTTGGCGATGACCTCGTAACGATCGACACATTGAACCTAAGACTGAATTCCAGTCTTTCGCCATCAGTTTTGAATGAAGTACGCTTTCAGTATTCGCGTGACCTCGAGCAGCAGCTCGCTCAAAAGGGTGCACCCGGCGAGCCGACCACGGCTAACGGATTTTCACCCCAGGTTGGGATCGGCGGTGGCGGTATTACTTTTGGCAAACCAAATTTCCTTGACCGTCAAGCTTTTCCGGATGAGAAACGTCGTCAGTACGCAAATACAACGACGGTGATCAGCGGAAAGCACACCATTAAGTTTGGTGGTGATTTTAATCAGGTTTCAGACCTTCTGGACAATCTATTTCAAAATGCGGGAGCTTACAGTTACAGCAATTTGACTGAATTCCTGTCGGACTTTGCAAATCCTGCTCTTCGCCGGTACACAAATTTCGCTCAGAATTTCGGGCCAACGGCTTTTAAATTTTCAACCAGAGATTACAATTTCTTTGCCCAGGACGATATTCGTGTTGATCGTCGTTTGACGTTAAATTTCGGACTCCGTTACGAATTTCAGCAGATGCCCGATCCGCAGATCCCTAATCCTCTTGAAGCCCGCACTTCGCAATTTCCGAGTGATAAAAACAATTTTGGCCCCCGGGTTGGGTTCGCTCTTGACGTGACCGGCGATGGCAACACCTCGATCAGAGCGGGATACGGTCTTTATTACGGACGTATCATTAACTCAACGATCTCAAACGCGATCACCAACACAGCGGCGGACAAAGCACAGAAGTTCACCGGATTTCTCTTGCCAGGCAATACGGAGGCTCCAAGCTATCCAAACATTTTAACCGGTTTGCCCACCGCCGGCGGCAGCGGTGGCGCGATCGTGGTGTTTAAGGACAATATGCAAAATCCAATGATCCATCAGATGGATGTAATCATTGAGCGTGTGATCGGACGAAATATGACGATCTCGGCATCTGGATTGTTGAGCATTGGACGATTTTTACCAACATTTGTCGATACAAATCTGAACCCTCCGACAGGCACAACAAATTATACTTTTGTTGGCGGTCCGTTCGACGGTCAGGCACTGTCGATACCGCGATTTGTCGGAGCTCGACCGAATACTAACTTCACGAGTATCACCGAGATCCGCGATACGATCAGTTCTGAATATTATGGTTTGGTACTTCAGGCTAACCGCAGATTGAACCGCGGGCTACAGTTCCAGAGCAGCTACACATACTCGCAGGCAACCGACAACGGACAGTCGTCACAGACACAATCCGCCGTCAATGTTCCTTTGAATCCATTCGATCTTCAACTCGACCAAGGTCGCTCTTCGCTGGACATCCCGCACAGATTTGTTGCGAGCCTGGTATATTCTCCGAAGACCGTGTTTGGCCTCGGCGGAGATTCGAGATCTGGACGGGCGATCTTTGGCGGTTGGACGATCTCACCGATCGTAACAGTATCGTCAGGCCGTCCTTATGGATACGGT